>NZ_SPHM01000001.1:65042-203046 GCF_005844125.1 Pseudoflavonifractor sp. BSD2780061688st1 E11 | reverse complement strand
TGAATTGTCTGAAAATAAAAGAAATAAACTGATATCAAAAAAAGAAGAAAAAGTGCCAACGATTACTTGACACATACACCTTTCACAAAAAACTTGCCATCTAGTTTTTAAAACTATATAATGTATATATGAAGTTTTTACACGAGGGGTTTTGACGTTATGACGATTGACACAAATGATTTATTAAACAGTATTTTAGACAGCCTTTCCAGAATCGATTATATCCATCCGGGTGAAATCCCGAATATTGATTTATACATGGATCAGGTTACGACATTTATGGAGACACAGCTAAGTTCCACGAAGCGCTACGAGCAGGACAAGATTCTTACGAAGACGATGATTAACAATTATGCCAAGAATCATCTTCTTCCAGCTCCGGTAAAGAAGAAATATTCCAAAGAGCACCTTCTTGTTCTGATTTTTATCTACTATTTTAAAAATCTGCTTTCGATCCACGACATTGAGCTGCTTTTGAAGCCTCTGACCGAGAAGTATTTCCAGACATCAGAAGATTTTGATCTGTCTGCGGTGTACAAAGAGGTCTGCCAGCTGGAAAAGAGCCGGATCACTTCAGTTCAGGAGGATATCAAAAATCTCTGGGAGGAATCTTCCCGGACTTATCAGGATGCACCGAAGGAGGATCAGGAATATCTGCAGCTGTTTGCATTTATTTGCTCGCTGAGCTTTGATGTCTACATCAAAAAGACAATTATCGAAAAACTGATTGATTCTTTCTCCGATGAGAAAAAATAAAAAGAACAAGACGCTGAGGGCCGTGAGACCTTCAGCGTCTTTATGATTACTCTTTGTTTTCAATTCTGTCAAATACCATATCGTACCCGTCATTGCCGTAGTTCAAAGAACGGTTTACACGGCTGATCGTCGCGGTTGATGCTCCGGTCTTCTCTGCAATCTCCAGATACGTCTTCTGCTCACGCAGCATTTTTGCCACCTCAAATCTCTGAGATAAAGACAAGAGCTCATTGATCGTACAGATGTCTTCAAAGAAAATATAACACTCTTCCTTATTTTTCAGGCTGAGAATCCCTTCAAACAGATTGTCCACAGCCTCTGTCTTAATTTTCCTACTCATATCTACCCTCCATATCTTGTTCGTCGGGCAATGTTTCTGCCGAGTACTATTTTAGCACACTAAACTCATAAAGTCCAGCAGTTGTTATCATTTCCGTTTGATAAGACTGTAAAATTTTTCATAAGACGTTGTGGCAATCAGTTCTTCCGGGAAATCGGTCTCCTGAAGAATTTTTTCGATACAGCTAAACTCTCCGGCGTCTGCGTCGATATGTGCGTCACTGCCTGTTGTGATATAAACGCCCTCTTTTTTGCAGAGTTCCAGAATTTCCTTTGCGTTGACCTCAGTATTCACACGGAATCCGCCCGGACGCAGGGAGGAATTATTCATCTCGAGAAGCGTATTGGTCTCCTTCGCTCCTCTGACAAGTTTTTCGTAATCGATCGGAAACCGGCCGTCGTCCGGATGACCGATAATATGAATATACGGATTTTTCATCACGTTGAGATAGGCCTGTGTATTCAGCTCCCTGGAACGGCTTTCTCCATAGCACGGTCCATGGATACTCGCAATGGCAAGATCCATCGACTTCAAAACACCTGCCGGAAGATCTACTGTACCGTACTCGTCCATGATATTCAGTTCCACACCCATCAGAATGTGAAGCCCGTCCACTTCTCTTGGTACGACTGTATAATTCTGGAAATAAAATTCATGGCACGCTCCAGGCATCTCCGGTGCATGCTCCGTCAAGGCAAGCGCCTCCAGTCCCCTGTTTTTTGCGGCCTGAATCATCTCCATTCTCGTACTGTAGGCATGCCCGCTTACCACAGTATGAGAATGTGAATCTACTAAGATTTTCAAAAAGATCCCTTCTTTCTTTATATCTTTTCTACTTTACTGCTTTAGTTTAACATATTTTTCCATTAAGAACAATGATACATACTTCTTTCATTTCCGTCCATACTTTTGATTGAGGTGATCCAAATGAAGAAAGATTCAACTGTAAAGAAAGTAAAGAAAGCCCGGAAGAATCCAGATTCTTATGATTATCTGGCCAATTCTGCTTCTGCCAACGACTGTACCGGCCTGATTCCATCCGCACCGCAGTCTGAAGCAGAACTTCAGTCTTATGAAGAAGTCTACGCCTATACTGCTCCAAAAATCAAATCCCAAAAAGGCTCTGATCAATCCTGAAAAAGGGATGCCCGCCTGCGGCAAGTTTCCGCAGACGGGCATCTTCTTTTAAAACAACGTCATCTGTCCTGTACAGTATTTCTCCTGCTTTGCGATCTTTACCTCATCCTCCGGCCGGAGATGTCCGGTCAGTAACGGGGAGGTTGGATCGTGTTCTCTCATCTTCTTTTGTACAAGCTCCTTGTTCTCATTTGCGTAGCAGTAAATGCAGCCATTCCCGCATGTATTGTATTCTCCGATGTCACTTCCAAGAACACAGCTGCATTCCTCTCTCGGAGTCTTTTTCCCGCCCGGAATCTGCATTTCCATGCCGACCGCATGTTCCAGAATCTCCTTTGTCATACAGCCTGAAATATCGATGCCGTACGGTGCAAGTTCTGTACCTTCACAGCAAGAACGTACCCGGATCTGATACTTCCCTGCAATCTGTGCAAACTCTTTTCCGATACAGAGCCGTTCCTCTTTGCGGACCGGCCGGACTTCCGGAAAATTTCGCTTCGTTTTTGCATACAGATCAATAAAACTAATCACACACTGATCGGTATATCCGCTTAAGTATGCACACATCGTTTCAAACGCCTCCATATGAAAGGACAGGCTGTACCGGTCCGACAGAAAAATCGGATCATAACGCCAGCTGACAGCCCGTTTTCCAACCTTTTCGGAAAGCACGCGGAAAGATTCCAGTACCTTTCTCTTGTCCGGTACCTGCGGTTCAATCTCTTTTCCGTAGGGTGTGATCGTCACAAACCAGAACTGCGGAAATACCGAAATCTCATCGAGTCTTCCAAGCATCGGTTCCGGGTTCTTGGTGCAAAAGGCAAGACAATCCACCACATCCGACGTCAGACGGTACCGTGTGACCTGCTGCGGATAGTAAGGATTTCTCACAAGTACATATTTCTCCCGGATCCTCCGGAAAAACCATTCGCTGTAACAGGCAGGAATATCTGTCCGCATCCCGGTATTGATTATCACAGCTCCCACTCCTTTCCTCCAGGGCTTTCCTTTGAAACGCCTGATCAGGACAGGGTAAATGCTTCTTCCGCACCTGTCGTATCGATCAGTGCCGTCATGAGCGCATCCACATCTTCGCCAGGGATCTCCCATACATTTTCCGTCTCACTTTCCTGTACATGGACAGTAATGGTTGTCTTGTCACCGTACTGCGGATCTTCAAGAGCGGTATTGAGACATTCGTAGAGCATCTCTCCCGCTGCCTCCGTCATCTCCTCATCGGTAGGCGCCGCCTGATTATTCAGAATATTGTTCTGCACCTGGGACAGATAATCCTGCAGTTTCTGCTGGAGCAGCTCTTCTATTCCTCCAAACATAATGATCGGTTCTACTTCCACACCGACTTCAAAGCTTCCGTCATCCTGCTCTTTTGCTTCCTGCACGGTATATTTTGTCTTTTGCATCAGGTTTGGAATATAGCTCCGGTACTTTTCCGTCAGCTCGTCCGAAAATCCAAGGGAATCAAATTCCTGCATGTAGGAATCGATCGCTGCCTCGTACTGTTTTTTCGCTTCTTCTTCGCTGGACTCGGAAATTGCCTCGTATGCCTTTGTTTCTCCCCTTGTCACCATATCCAGAACGGCCTGTGTATATCCTGTCGCATCAAACGGCTGCTGGCATCCTGTCAGCAACATAAGTGACGCTGTCAGAATAAAAACAACTGTTTTCTTTACATACTGTTTCATCTTTTTCTCCTTTCAGTTTTTTTCAGTATAACATACTTTAAAAAAACTGTCATCCGGGCAGTCCGGATTCAACAGCTTTGCTTCCCCTTTTATAAAAAACCGGACTGATGGGAATACTGTCACCAGAAAGGAAATTCTTCGGGAGGTACTTATGTCAAAAACTTCTTTAGACCGCCGGGTTGTAACTATAATGAATCACATTCACGCAGGCGTACTGTATTGCAAAAACGACCGGTACTCTACCATATTGTACGCAAATGATTATTTTTATCAGATGATCGGTTATGAGAAGGATGAATTTGCCATTTTATTCAGCAACCGTTTTGCCGATCTGGTGGTGGATGATGTGGCCCCGATTCTGATATCGGTCAAGGAACATATCGCTCTTGGGAAAGATCTGGACTTCGAATACCGGATGCATAATAAAAAAGGGGAAATCTTCTGGATTCACGACACCGCAAAATACGATCCGGAAAATGACAGCTGGTATGTCACGATCATGGATATTACTGAAATGAAAAGTCTGAAATATGAACGAGAGCGGCTGGAATTCTATCTCAATAACATGCCGAACAAAATTGTCATCTGCAATCTGGATACTACCATTATCTATAAAAACAGACAGGCAGCTCAGTGCAGTTATTTCAATTCTGAGGCCACTTCCCTGTATCAGCTGGAAAGAGGGCATGTTCTTGTGAAAAGCCTGGATGAGATCCTGTGCCGTGCGTCTGACGGAGAAACGCAGGAATATGAAACACGATACCGGAAAAATGGTGTATTTATCGGTCATGACAAAAACCGTCTGATCCCGATTCGCAATTCAGAAGGGAAAATCATGAATTATATGCAGGTCAGCGAAGATCTGCTGGCGAAAAGCGACGGACTGACACGTTTTCCTACCAGATCCATGTTTGAATACTATTTTTACTGTTTTACCGGTTCCAGACCTGATACTCCTGTCCATCTGATGATCATAGACGTCGACGAATTCAAAGGGATCAATGATACTTACGGTCACCGGACCGGAGATGAAATCATACGTATGACCGCGCGTAAACTCACTTCCATGCTTGGACCGGAAGATTACATCTGCCGCTTTGGCGGAGATGAATTTCTGATTCTGTTTGTTGACCAGGCGCTGGAAAATATCATAAAAAAAGCGCGGTATGTTCTGAATACCGCGCTTTCTCCGGACAGCATAGGGGGAACTACCATCCGGATCACCTACAGTGCCGGAATCGCTTCACGCGGCTCCGGAGACGATTATGAAAGTCTGCTCCTGAAAGCCGACCGCGCTCTCTATCGCACAAAGGCAAATGGTAAAAATAATATTCATATCTTCAACGGATCCTGAATGTCACATCCGCCTCATTTTTCTCCGGAGAATGTCCTCCGGAGATTTTTATATTTTCCTCATTTCGACTGCTTCCATTCTGAGAGACCGTCCGACTGTGCCAAGAGTGGACACGCCATCCGCCCGGGTCCACTGTGTCCATCCGGTTCCCTGAATATGTGCTCTCCACTCGAAATTTCCTTTCAGCCGCAGACATTCCAGACGTTTCTTTCCCCCGGCCATTCCGATCAAGGTATTCTGATTCACTGTCCCGTAGTCGATCCATCCTTCATCCTGAATATGGGCCTGTGCCTCGATATTGCCGCAGTGCTGGCTTTTAATCCGCAGGGCTTCAAACCGTAGGGCGGATCCGGTCGTTCCAGCAGTCATTCCGTCCGCCATCCAGACGGTATCTCCGCTTCCCTGCACATGTGCCAGATAGGCAATATCCGCAACTTGGATTTCCACTGCCTCGATCTGCAGCAACTTCCCTTTTTCACCGGCCCACTGTCCGTTGACACACCACCTGCTCCATCCGAGATTTTTCTGGTGCACACGGTACAAATATACTGTATCCCCGGATTCAATTTTCAGTGCTTCGAGCCGTTTCTCCTGCCCGGTTGTTCCGATAATTGTAGATTCTGTAATATTTTTGTACAGTTTGTCACCGATATCCCGGATATGTACGGTCACATCCATATGCTTCACTGGAGAAATCCGCAGTGCCTCCACTCTCCTGCTCTGTCCGGTACTGCCGGCCATTGCTCCGTCACACTGCCAGTTTGCCCATCCGATACCACGAAGATGACCCTGGTAGGACACTTCTCCTTTCCGGTCCTTCCTCTCCTGAAAAACGCCCGCATGGTCAAGGACTGTTCCATCCTGATCTTCTGCTGTCTGCTCTCCTGTACAAAACCACGCCTCCGTCCTGCTTCCCGTCAGCCGGTTCAGATCGCATTGCGGGGTAATTCCAGGACAGTGCCCGATACTCGTATACTGATGAAGATCTACTCCACTGTGGCAGGGATAGCCGGAATTATAAGTCCCGTTATTCAGGCCATACCGTGATTCCCACCATGCGCAGCCGGACGGGCGTGACCGGATAATCTCCTGATATCTGCTGTAATCCGCATAACCGGTGTACAGCATGAACTTCTTTCCGCTTCCGGCAAGATAATCCATTGCTCTCTTTACGTCGGTGGCCGCATTTCCCTCTTCCGCATCAAGCGCGTATCCGACAAAATATTTACCGGCTCTGGCCTTGCAAACCTCTGTCAGAAAGACTGCCTGAGCCGGTTCATTCCCGTTCCGGAGATAGGCATACAGCCAGTATGGAATCTCATTGTTCTCACAGCCTCTGATAAAATCATCCAGCGTAGGATCTGTGTAATCCGTCCCTTCCGTCGCCTTTGAGATCAAGAATGGACAGTTTCTCTTTACAAGCCTCCAGTCTTTAACCGGCCTGTACCGGGAAATGTCTGCATAATATGCCATAGCCTATTCCTCCTTTTGCAACTGTTTCAAAATCTGATTGACGTAAGTACTTGCTCCTGCAGCAAGAACTCCCTGAACAATGGCCGTGAATATCGCAAGTGCCGCTTCCCGTCCTGAGCCCACTGGTCCGTTTGCAAATACCCAGATGCCGCAGAGCAAAATACCGGCGGTTCCAAGAATCACCGGAATCCATTTGTCTTTCACTACAGTCGTTTTCTTTAGGCCGATGCCTACAATATACAATACAACTGCGACTACAATCAGTTCCGGTTTGATATACTCCGTAATCAATTCCATATTTTTCCATCCTTTCTTTTTTTCCGGGAGGCTATTCCCCTCTTCACTCTAATTTATGTGAAAATTTCTATTTCGGAACATGGAATTTTCTCATTTTCCCTTCCATATTTCCTAAAAAAAGCAGTGCTTTTGTCCCCGAATTATTGCCTTTAGCACACTTTTGTGTTAGCATAAATACAGGTACTGACAGTATGTACAAAAACTGAACGGAAGTACCCTTCCAGGGCAGTGCATACGATGCGGCAGCACTTGGACGGAAGTAAATAAAGAAAAGGAGAAACAGACAATGAAAGAATTTACTTATGTAATCACTGATCCAGAAGGAATCCATGCAAGACCGGCAGGACTGCTTGTAAAAGCTGCAGCAGGATTCAAAAGCGACATCAAGATTGAAAAGGATGGCAAAGCTGCAAACGCAAAAACAATCTTCGGTGTAATGGGACTTGGCGTTAAGAAAGACATGGAAGTAAAAGTGACAGCTGAAGGTGAAGACGAAGATCAGGCAGTTGAAACACTTCAGAAATTCTTCAGTGAAAATTTATAGATTCCGGTACACAGTAAAATAGCGGAATATGCAGAGGGAAAGGAATCCGGAAAACCGGAAGTCTTTCCCTTGCATTTTCTCCGGGAAGTGATATACTGTATTTATCTGCAGATATGGTTCATCGGTAGAACGCTAGCTTCCCAAGCTGGAAAGGCGGGTTCGACTCCCGTTATCTGCTGTCAGGAGCCCTTGGTTTGACCGGGTTTTCGATACCGGGGCTTTCAAAAAGGGAATCCAAATGGTAATCAGAATATGCGTGTGCATGTTCTGGTTATTTTTTTATTCGATAAAAAGCTTGCTTTTTGTCGAAAATATGGGTACAATTTCTCCGGTACATAGTATCTTTACGACAAGATTAAGAAGTGATGAGGAGTAAGTATGAAAGAAAAGTGGATCAGCAGCATCATTGCAGGGGCATATATCGCCATGGGAGCCATGGTGTATTTAAGCATACCTGATAAGATCATAGCAAGTTTCTTTTTCTCAACAGGTATTTTACTTGTGCTGAATCTTCACAACCGGTTATTTACAAGGGTCTGCCCTCTTGCGGCCTATGACCGTTCTTACCGGTTCAGCGATATGGCCATTGCCTGGATCGGAAACGGAATGGGAACATTGATTGCAGCCGTGCTCATTCATTTTACGAGATTTGAGGCTGGAATTCTTGACCGGGTGGAGGAGATTGTAACGCCAAAGATTGCAGATTCTCCTGTCAGCCTGATTCTGCTTGGTGTTTTTTGCGGTCTGTTTGTGGCGTTTGCGGTTTTCGTCGGAGGAATCCGGCAGAAACAGGGATCGTTTGCCCAGATTTTTTATGTGTGGCTTTTTATCACCGCCTTCGTCTTCTGCGGATTTGAACATATTGTAGCGGATATGTATTATCTGTCCGTATATACTTTCAATTTCCCGATCGCCCCGGATCAGATCCTGAAAGTGCTTTTCTGCGTGACAATAGGAAATATCATCGGCGGTGCCGCTGTCGGATACTCCATCCGACGTCTGGACACATCTGCAAAATAAAAAGACAGGAAAGAGTTTCGTATGTACGTGCTCTTTCCTGTTTTTTGCATTTTAATAGCCAGTACAGGGAATGTACTGGCTGAGGGAAAAAGTTATGAAAAAGTTTATTCACAAAGTATTACTTACTTTGTAATTTCATAATACATGTCAATTGTGAAGAAAGTGTGTTCAAAATATCAAAAAAGTATTAAAAATTTATTTCGCAGCCTTTTTTGCGAATTCCGTTGTGACAAGATCTTCGTACGGAGTCCTGGAATCCAGTTCGCCGGCATCCTCCAGAATGTCCTGTAATAATTCAAAGCTGTCCTGATTGAAGATCAGATCTTCTTTCCATGTCTTCTGCTCATAATACCGGGAAACGATCGTTGTGATTGTTTCCAGATCATTTTCTTTAAACTGTGGCTGGATGACTTTTGCAATTTCCTCCGGTGTGTGTGTATTTACATAATCCATCCCTTTTTGAAGGGCATCCGTAAAACTCTGGATCAGGTCCGGATGCTCCTCCAGATAGCTCTTTTTCGATGAGAATGCCGTATAAGGCACATAACCGCTCTCTTTGCCAAGCGAGGCAACAACGTAGCCTTTTCCGGCAGCTTCCAGTGTGGTGGCCCCCGGTTCAAATTCTACCGTAAAGTCTCCCTGCCCACCGGAAAAAGCGGCTGCTGTGGAACCAAAATCAATGTTTTGATTGATCATTACATCTTTTTCCGGATCGATATCATTTTGTTTCAGGATATATTCAAAGACCATCTCCGGCATTCCTCCTTTTCTGCCTCCAAGTACCGTCTTCCCTTTCAGATCTTCCCATGAAAAATCTTCAATCGGTTCTCTCGATACGAGGAAGTTTCCTGCTCTTTGTGTCAGTTGGGCAAAATTGACAACATAGTCTTTGGCACCTTCATTATACGTGTAAATGGAAGATTCCGATCCCATAAATCCGATGTCCGCCTGACCAGAGAGCACTGCCGTCATGGTTTTGTCTGCTCCAAATCCGGTGACAAGTTCCAGATCAATCCCTTCGTCCTTAAAATAATCTTCCTCGACAGCCACATACATCGGGGCATAAAAAATGGAATGGGCAACTTCATTCAAAGTTACTTTTGTAAGTCTGGTTTCCTCCTTTTTGTCCGATTCTGATGAACCGGTCTCTTCTTTTGCACATCCGGCAAGTGCAGATGCTGCGAGAGCAGCAACAAGAAGTGCGGACAAAAGCTTCTTTTTCATAATAACCTCCACAAAACTGTTTCATACCATCAGATTATGCACTCCCACGAAAGGTGTGAAGGCCGCTTCTCATTCCGTATTTATCAGAATTTTATTGAAATTCGGACAATTCTTCTTTTACGCTCTATATTTCTCGACAAATCATTGACTTTTCACGCAAAAAGTGCTATGCTCTAGTAACATCGTATATTCGATGTATGGCTTATTGTTTTTATTTTTTATGGAGGTAGCACTATGAACAAGGGTACCGTAAAATGGTTCAACAACCAGAAGGGATATGGATTTATCTGTGATGAATCCGGAAACGATGTATTTGTACACTATACCGGACTGAATATGGATGGATTCAAGACTCTGGAAGAAGGACAGTCTGTTGAATTCGAAGTAACAGAAGGAGAAAAAGGTCCTCAGGCTGTCAATGTGACCAGGTTATAATCGAAATTGTATGCATCTTTTATTTATATAAATTCGTTTTTCAATTTAGATATTTAAAAGCCATAGAATCTGGATTACAAAAAAGGCTGTCGATGACAGCCTTTTTTGATACGTTTCTTTACAAATTTGCCTTATAAGCCTCATCTGCTTTCCAGACACCGAATCCACTTTGCTTCAATATGTCTGCCGCTCTTTCCGGCTCATCTGTCTTTAGGACTGCGGAAGCATCTTTACCGTTCGCGAATGCGTACATATATTCTACGTTGATTCCGCCTTCCACAAGCTGATGCATCGCTTTGCTCAAAGACCCGGTTGCATGCGGAACTCTCAGGGCAATAACCGGTGTGAGCATTGCCGTGATTCCAATCTTCTTCAACTCTTCTTTCCCCTTTTCCGGGTCTGAGACAATCATTCTTAACATCCCGTACTCTGTTGTATCTGCAAGGCTGAGGGCGACAATATTGACGCCGTTCGTTCCAAGCGCATGCAGAACTTCATCGAGTCTTCCTTCTCTGTTTTCCAGAAATACCGATAACTGCTGAATTGTACTCATGCTTTTCCCTCCTATACAAGATTCCGGTTGTCAATTACACGTTTTGCTTTTCCTTCACTTCTCTCGATCGTCTTTGGCTCTACCAGTTTGACTCTGACAGAAACGCCAAGCGCCTGCTTTAAGACATCACCGATCTTATGGCGGAGTGCATCCAGTTTCCGGATTTCATCCGAGAAAAATTTCTCATCCACTTCTACCATGACCGTAAGTACATCCATATTGTCCTCCCTGTCGATAATCAGCAGATAATGCGGAATGACTTCTCCAATTCCAAAGAGTGCTGTTTCCACCTGAGTCGGAAATACATTGACGCCGCGGATGACTTTCATATCGTCTGTACGTCCTTTGAACTTGGAAATTCTCGGTGTTGTACGTCCGCATTTGCATGTCTCATGGCAGATGCTTGTAAGGTCTTTCGTCCGGTAACGGATTAACGGTACGGCTTCCTTGTCCAGCGTGGTAAATACCAGCTCTCCGGTCTCTCCGTCTTTCAACGGTGCATGTGTGGCCGGGTCGAGTACTTCCGGATAGAAGAAGTCAGAATTCACATGGAGGCCTTCATGGTGGATGCAGTCCATCGCAACACCCGGTCCGCTGATCTCACAGAGCCCGTAAATATCAAAGCAGTTGATCTTCAGAATCTCCTCGATCTTGTGCCGCATCTCCACAGTCCAAGGTTCTGCTCCGCATACTGCCGCCTTGATTTTCATCTTTTCAACGACACCTGCTTCCTGCATGGCTTCTGCAAGATGCATCGCATAGGACGGTGTACAGGCAAACGCCGTGGCGCCAAAATCTTCCATACACATCAACTGGCGTTTCGTATTTCCGGCTGACATCGGGATTGCCATGGCTCCAAGCTTCTGCGCTCCAAAATCCAGTCCCATTCCTCCGGTAAACAGTCCATATCCATAGCAGACATGAATCCGGTCCTGCGCTGTCAGTCCGGCCATCGTAAGGCAACGCGCCACACACTCGCCCCAGATATCCACGTCTTTCTGCGTATAGGCCATGACCGTCAGTTTTCCGGTCGTGCCGGACGTTCCCTGAACTCTTACGATCTTTTCATTCGGCACTGCCTGAAATCCGAACGGATAGTTGTCACGCAGGTCCTCCTTTGTCGTAAACGGAAGTTTCGTGATATCTTCGATTCCTTTGATATCTCCCGGTTCTACACCGAGTTCTTTCATCTTTTCCGTATAAAAAGGAACGACCCCATACACTCTTTTTACAAGATTTTTCAGTTTTTCCCCCTGAAGTACCATCCGTTCATCTTCGCTCATACATTCTGCTTGCGGATCACGGATCTGTTCCTTCCATGTTTTGTCTGTTATCATGCTCTTTTCCTCCTATAACTCCTCATCCGAGACAAGCTTTACTCCTGCCTTCGCAAGAATCTTTTCCGCACGTTCCATGTCATCTGTCGAAAATACCATCACCGGTGCGTTATTATCACGGATCACGAACGAATAGATATAATTCAGATTGATCTGTCCGTCAGCCAGAATGGACAGCATTCTGTTTAAGTTTCCTTTTTCATCTTTTAATTCTACTCCGACCACGTCATAGATCCGTACCACAAATCCCAGTCTGGTCAGCGTCTCTTTCGTCCGTTCCGGCTGGTCCACCACCATCCTCAGGATTCCGAACTCCGGAGTGTCAAACGAAGCAACCGCACGGATATTGATCTCCGCCTCCATCAGCTTTGAGGTTACTTCCATCAGACTTCCCGGTCTGTTTTCCACAAATACCGATACCTGTTTCATTTCGTCCTCCTATCGTGCTGCTCCTGTTTCAAATGCCTTTTTATTGATCTCGATTGTCTTTGGCGGCACCGTCTTTTCAATCACCCGGTACCACTGTTCTTTTGTGAAATCCATATGTCTGGATGCGATACCGAGAACAATCATATTGAATACTTTTGGATTTCCAAGCTTCTTGGCCTCCTCCGTCGCGTTGACAGTGTAGACTTTATGTTTCTCTTCCAGCGTTTCAATGATGTGTTCCGGATACCGGGCCGCGCCGATCACAACCGGCATCGGATCGATCCTCCAGTCATTCAGGATCAGTGCTCCCCCGTCTTTCAGAAAATGTGCATAGCGCAGTGCTTCCAGACGTTCGAACGCGATAATAATATCTGCGCAGCCTTCCTCCACGATCGGTTCTGCCACCTTGTCTCCATAGCGGACAAAGGTTACAACACTTCCTCCTCTCTGCGCCATTCCATGGACCTCAGAAAGTTTGACATCATATCCTGCATCCAGTGCAAGTCCTCCAAGAATCCGGCTTGTCAGAAGTGTTCCCTGGCCTCCGACACCGACGATCATAATATTTTTTACTCCCATTACTTTTCACCTGCCTTTACCAGTTCAATCGCTCCAAACTTACAGAGGGATTCACAGAGTCCGCATCCGGTACACATGGTGTCGTCAATCCGGATCGTACCGTCTTCATTTCTTGTCATGGCCGGGCAGCCCGGTTTCATACACATGCCGCATTTTTTACATTTTTCCGGATCCGCAGCATAGAGCGGTTTTGGTCTCTTGTCAAGAAGTACGCATGGTGTCTTTGTAATGATGACGGATACTTCGTCTTTTGCCACTTCTTCCTTAATCGCTTTCTCCAGCGCTACAATGTCAAAAGCATTGATTTCCTGTACATTCGGCACACCGATTGCACGGCACAGATTTGGAATGTTGATTGCGTAAGTCGGATCTCCCTGAAGTGTTTTTCCGGTCGCCGCATGATCCTGATGGCCGGTCATTCCGGTAGTGGAATTATCCAGAATCAGCACCGTTCCGGTAGCCTGATTGTAAACCATGTTCATCAGGGAATTGACACCGGTATGTAAAAATGTCGAATCTCCAATTACTGCCACCCAGTTTTTGATGTATTCTTTTCCTTTTGCTTTCTCCATTCCATGGAGGCTGGAAATACTTGCTCCCATACAGATTGTCGTGTCCACCACGCTGAGCGGTGCCACTGCTCCAAGTGTATAGCATCCAATGTCTCCTGCCGCATGCATCTTTAATTTGTTGAGAACATAGAAGACGCTTCTGTGCGGGCATCCCGGACAGAGAATAGGCGGCCGCTGCGGCACATCTGCCGACGGATCCATCCGTACTTCTTCTCCGAGGATGGCCTTGCGGATCATATTGGCACTGTATTCTCCCTGAATGGTAAAGATCTCTTTTCCAATGGCAGGAATACCCCAGGATTTTACCTGCTCTTCGATGACAGGATCGAGTTCCTCCACCACATACAGTGTCTCAACTTTAGATGCAAACTCCCGGATCAGTTTTTCCGGAAGCGGGTTGACCATGCCAAGCTTTAAGACCGAAGCCTGAGGCAGTGCTTCTTTCACATACTGATACGGAATTCCGCTTGTGATAACTCCGATTCTGGTATCGTTCATCTCTATTTTATTGATCGGAAGCGTATCTGCCGCTTCTTTTAATTCGTTATTTCTCTTTTCGATTTCCACATGCCGGAATTTTGCGTTTCCAGGCATCATGACATTTTTCCGGATATCCTTTTCATATGTTTTGTCCGGAATCTCCTCCCGGTCTTTGAGTTCCACAAGTCCCTGAGAGTGTGCCAGTCTTGTGGTGATACGGAAGATGACCGGACGGTCAAACTGTTCGCTTAATTCAAATCCGATTTTGACAAACTCTTTTGCCTCCGCACTGTCTGACGGTTCCAGAACCGGCACGCCCGCAGCCCTTGCAATCATTCTCGTATCCTGTTCATTCTGGGAGCTGTAAAGTCCCGGATCGTCCGCCACCATAAAGAGCAGTCCTCCGTTGACTCCCATGTAAGAAACCGTATAGAGCGGGTCGGAAGCTACGTTGAGCCCCACGTGCTTCATACATGCCATGGCACGTACTCCTGAGATGCTGGCTCCGATCGCGGTTTCTGCCGCCACCTTCTCATTCGGTGCCCACTCCGCGTACAGATCATCCCTGTATTTCACGAGATTTTCGCTGATTTCCGTACTCGGCGTTCCCGGATAGGCTGACGACACCTTGACTCCGGCTTCATACGCCCCTCTTGCGATTGCTTCGTTTCCAAGCATTATGACTTTCTTTGATTCTGACATTCTATAATCCATCCTTTCGTAAATCCTTGATTCTCTTTGCCTTTCCCTCAAATCTCTGCAGAGAATAAGGCGCTACCAGCCGGATTTCTGTTGCGAGGCCAAGCTGGGATTTCAGTCCCGCCTTGATCTTCTTTTCCAGTTCGCTGAGTTTTCCGTAGCTGTCAAGCAGCCTGTCATCAATCAGTTCCACTGTGATGGTCATAACGTCCAGTCTGTTCTTTCTTTCTACAAGGATTTCATAGTGTGGTCCGATCTCATCGATCTTGAGCAGTACTTCTTCGATCTGCGTCGGGAATACATTGACGCCGCGGATGACAAGCATGTCATCTGCCCTTCCGGAAAGATTTTCGATTCTTGCGGTCGTTCTTCCGCATTTGCACGGCTCATAGAAAATCCGGGTCATATCTCCGGTCCGGTAACGGATAATCGGAAGAGCCTCCTTTCCAAGACAGGTCACGACAAGCTCTCCACGCTCTCCCGGCGGCAGCACTTCTTCTGTCTCCGGATCGATGATTTCCGGTATGAACCAGTCTTCATTTACGTGCATGCCGCAAAGCTCTCTGCACTCGCCTGCCACACCCGGTCCGCAGAGCTCGCTCATGCCGTAATTCTGCGTGCAGAAGAACTGATCGCCCCATACATGGTGCATCTCCTCGCGCATCGCCTCGGTCATTCCTTCGCCTCCGAAGAGTCCGGTCCGAAGGCACAGATCTTTCGCCGGATCCATTCCGGCCCTGCGGATCTCTTCGCCAAGATGCAGCGCATAGGACGGTGTCGCCACAAGAAGTGTCACGCCCATGTCTTTTAGAAACATGATCTGTTTTTTCGTATTGCCGGATGACATCGGAATCACGGCAGCTCCGATCTTTTCCAGTCCTCCGTGCAGTCCCAGCGCACCGGTAAAGGTGCCGTATCCAAAGGAGAGCTGCACGATGTCATCCGCGCGTGCTCCTCCCATGCAGGCAACTCTTGCTACATTATTCAGCCAGATATCCAGATCGTTTTTCGTGTATCCGACAACCGTCGGTTTTCCGGTCGTGCCGGAACTTGCGTGAAAACGTACCAGTTCCTTTTTATCAACCGCAAACAGCCCCATCGGATAATTATCTCTGAAATCCTTTTTGCTTGTAAACGGAAGTCTCCTCAAGTCATCCAGCGAACGGATATCTTCCGGAGCCACCCCTGCTTTGTCCATTTTCCCCCGATAAGGAGCCACCCTCTCATAGATGTAGGAAACTGTCTGTTGCAGCTTCCGGAGCTGGATCTCTTCCAGTTCTTCTCTAGGCAGTGTCTCCTCCTTTGCCCATATCATTTTTTCTTCCTCCTGGTCAGATTAATTTGGGAATAAAACGCTTCCCTGTTCCATGCAATGCCTTCTGTGCAGAAGTCTTTCCTTTCCGGCTTTTTGCACAGAAAAAAGAGGACCCGCCTCTTTGGCTTATCCTCTTTAGTATATCATATTCCTTTATTCGTTTAAAGCATTAATCTGCAAAATCAAACAGAGATAACTGATTGGATTCCGGAAGATCGGAAAGAAGTCCCAGTTCCGACATCTTATCAATCACCGTCTTGCTGGCCTTGGTTCTCTGTCGGAAATCATCTTTTGAAAGGTACCTGCCGTCCCTCGCTGCCTGTTCCACCGCTTCTGCCGCCTTGTCTCCCATTCCATCGATACTGGAAAGGGGCGGCATCAGCTTTCCGTCCACAATCCGGAACTTGGTCGCTTTTGCCTCATAAATATCAATCGGCATAAACTCCAGACCTCGCGCATACATTTCCTGCACGATCTTCATATCTTTCATCGTATCCTGCTCTTTTTTACTCAGCCGGTCCTGTCTGCTTTTATATTCCCGGATATGGTATGCCAGTTTTTCCTTTCCCTGACACATCAGCTCATAGGAAAAGGCGTCTGCACGGATTCCAAAGTAGGCAGCATAATACGCAAGTGGATAGTTGACCTTACAGTAGGCAATCCGGTATGCCATCATAACATAGGCGGCCGCATGCGCTTTCGGGAACATATACTTGATCTTCTTACAGGACCAGATATACCAGTCCGGTACTCCAGCCTCTTTCATCGACTCTTCAAACTCCGGCGTGAGTCCTTTTCCCTTTCGCACTTTCTCCATGATCGTAAAAGAGAGCTCACTGTCCATCCCTTTGTTGATGAGGTAAGTCATAATATCATCACGGGTACAGATCGCCGTGGAAATCGTTGCCTTTCCCTCCTGAATCAACGTCTGCGCATTATTCAGCCACACATCGGTTCCGTGGGAAAGCCCGGAAATCCGGATCAGGTCGGAGAGGGTCTTTGGCTTTGTATCTACTACCATCTGGATAACAAAGTCCGTTCCGAACTCCGGAATACCAAGGCATCCAACCGGACATCCGTCAATGTCATCCGGCGTGATGCCGAGTGCCTCCGTATTGGCAAACAGCGACATGACTTTCGGGTCATCCAGCGGAATATCTCTGGCGTCAAATACATTCTCTACGCCGTCATATTCATTGTCCATGGCGTCCGAATTGATCAGCTCCTCCAGTGTCTTGATCATGGTCGGATCATCGTGTCCCAGAATGTCAAGCTTTAATAGGTTGTGGTCAATGGAGTGGTAGTCAAAATGGGTCGTAATGATATCCGTATTCATATCATTTGCCGGATGCTGCACCGGGGTAAAGGAGTTGATGTCCTCACCGTGAGGAAGAACGATAATTCCTCCCGGATGCTGCCCTGTACTTCTCCGGATTCCCGTACATCCCTGTACGATCCGGTCGATCTCACAGTTTCGCTTCCTGCTGCCCCGCTCTTCATAATAGTTCTTCACAAATCCGAATGCGGTCTTGTCCGCCAGGGTACCGATGGTCCCCGCGCGGAACGTCTGCCCTTTTCCAAAGATGACTTCCGTATACTTGTGAGCGTTACTCTGATAATCTCCCGAAAAGTTCAGGTCAATATCCGGCTCTTTGTTTCCTTTAAACCCAAGGAAAGTCTCAAACGGGATATCGAACCCGTCTTTGACGAGCGGATGTCCGCATACCGGGCAGTCCTTGTCCTTCATATCCCATCCGCAGCCCCCCGCAAACGCGCGTACTTCCTCGGAATCAAAGTCACTGTAATGGCAGTGCGGACAATAATAATGCGGGCTTAACGGATTGACCTCCGTGATTCCTGCCATGGTAGCGACAAAGGAAGATCCGACTGATCCACGGGAACCAACCAGATATCCATCCTCATTGGACTTCCATACCAGCTTCTGGGCAATAATATACATCACGGCGAATCCATTGGAGATAATGGAATGAAGCTCCCTCTCCAGCCGTTCCGTCACGACGTCCGGGAGGGGATCTCCATACATTTCATGGGCTTTTTTATAACAGATATCACGCAGGGTCTGATCGGAATTTTCAATGACCGGAGGACATTTGTCCGGTCGGACCGGAGCAATCTTTTCAATCATGTCCGCAATCTTATTCGGATTCTCGATTACAACCTCATGGGCTTTTGCCGCTCCGAGGTAGGAAAACTCCTCCATCATCTCTTCCGTCGTATGCAGATACAACGGTGCCTGTTCATCCGCATCAGAAAAGCCTTTTCCCGCCATGATGATTCTACGGTAGACCTCGTCCTCCGGATCCAGGAAATGAACATCGCAGGTTGCCACAACCGGTTTGCAGAATTTCTCGCCAAGCCTTACAATTTTCCGGTTCAAATCCCGCAGGTCCTCCTCGCTTTTTACATTGGAAACACGGTCGCTTGCAATCATGAACCTGTTATTCCCGATCGGCTGGATTTCCAGATAATCATAGAAATTCACCAGCTTTGCGATCTGTTCTTCTGATTTTCCATTTAAGACAGCCTGGAACAGTTCGCCTGCCTCACAGGCGCTTCCGATAATGAGTCCGTCCCTGTACCGTAAAAATTCGCTCTTTGGAATTCTCGGCATTCTGGAAAAATACTGCAGGTGGGACATGGAAATCAGGCGGTACAGATTCACACGCCCGGTCTCGTTTTTCGCCAGAATGACCGCATGGTGGGACGGAAGTTTCCGGATTGCGTCCGGATTCATGGAGCCGAAGTGATTCAGCTCTTTCAATGTAAAAATTTCCCTGTCTTTCAGCATTTCGACAAACCGGACAAAAATCTCGGCCGTCGCCTGGGCATCATCCACGGCCCGGTGATGATTTTCCAGCGAAATGTTCAGTGCCTTTGCCACAACATTCAGCTTATACTTGGAAAGAGTCGGAAGGAGCACCCGGGCGAGGGCCACCGTATCCACCGATATAAATTCCTTCTCGATCTCCTGATATCTACAGTTCTGCTCAATAAAACTGACATCAAATCCTGCATTGTGGGCTACCAGAACCGCATCTCCCACAAAGTCCAGAAATTTTGGAAGGACTTCCTCGACAGGCTCGGCATCCATCACCATGTCATCGGTAATACCGGTCAGATCCGTGATCTTAAACGGAATCGGAATCTTCGGATTGACGAAAGTACTGAACCGCTCCGTGATTCTACCCTGCTCCACCTTGACCGCTCCTATTTCAATGATCTTGTCCTGAATCGGGCTGAATCCGGTCGTCTCCAGGTCAAATACCACATATGTATCCTGAAGAGTCTGGTCCTTCGCCCCCTGGGCAATCTCCGTCAGATCATCCACCAGATACGCCTCCACGCCGTAAATAATTTTAAACGGATCGTCTTTATCCAGAGATTCGATATAGTGGTTGGCATCCGGGAATGCCTGAACGACACCGTGGTCCGTAATGGCAATCGCTTTGTGTCCCCAGTCATGCGCACGCTTTACAATATCTTTGACTTCCGATACCCCGTCCATATCGCTCATTTTCGTATGGCAGTGCAGCTCTACACGCTTTTCCGGGTAGAGATCCTTTCTCTGCACGGTGAAGTCACTGATTTTCCGGATTCCGCTCACAGAACCGATGGTCAGCTCCCCGTCAAATTTGTCGATCGTGGTAATCCCCTTTACTTTCAGGAATGCACCCTTTTTTATGTCGCCAAGCAGGTCCGGGAGCTGGTCGTTTCTGGCAAACATCTTGACAACGATCGTATCGGTAAAATCGGTGATGGCAAACATGAGGATCGTCTTTTCATTCCGGATCTCTCTCGTATCAAAGCTGATGACCTTTCCCCGGATGGTGATCTCGCCCATCTCACCCAACACCTGGGAGAGTTCGATCGGAGGATCATCGAAGTCACGTCCGTAAATCATGTTCGGATCATCCGATTTTCTGAAATCACGTCTGACAAACGGTTTCTTCATCTCTTTTCCAAACCGCTTTTCTTTCAATGTCTTTGGAGCAGATTTTGTTTTCTCTTCTTTTGTCCCGTTTTCTCCGGCATCCGCCTCTTCCGTATTTTTCCGTTTCTCCTTGCGGAGCGCCTCGTTTCTCTCAATAATTTCATCCACTTCTGCCTGAAGCTGAAGTTCGTTAAACTCAAGCGCGCTCTTTTTTTTCGGCGGTTGATAGCCGACTTTAATGGAAAGAGGCACATGAAAACGGTCATTAAACACTTCGGAAAGGAGGCTTACAATCGCCTCCTTCTTTCCTTCTGCCACGATAGAATTCTGAAGCTTCAGATTCAGAACGCTGTCCTCGAAATCATAGTCCGCATGCTCAAACATGCTTCTCTCAACGGCGCTTCTCTGCTCCAGCTCCAGAAGGATACTGTCATAATACTCGTGCATCAGGTTTTCCGGCGTATACTGCTCTGACAGCTGATAGCTCTCCAGAATCTCCACCTGGATCATCGTCCGGTCAAACAACTGGTGCTTGATAGCATATTCCAGTTCATAAATCTTCTTTTTCTGCAGAAGATGGGTGGAAAACAGATAAATCCGGATAAAATCTCTTGTTGAATTCGTTGAAACTTTCGTAACCCTGACATCTTTCAGCAGAAATTTTATCTCCTCCGAAAGGTTCAGAGTCGGAAACACTTCAAAAAAGTCTTTTCCCATATGTCATACGTCCTCAATCTTTTTTCCAGTTCAGAAGCTCTTCCCTAAGGGCCGGGAGGAGTTCTTCTTCTTTGAGTTTTTTTACAATCTCTCCCTTTTTAATCAGGAGTCCTTCTCCAACGCCTCCGGCAATTCCGATATCGGCTTCCTTCGCCTCACCAGGTCCATTGACAACACAGCCCATGACTGCCACTTTCACATCGTCAAGCGGGATATCCTGAACCATGTCTTCCACCTGGTTTGCAAGGCCGATCAGGTCAATTCTGGTTCTGCCGCAGGTCGGACAGGAAACGACCTCGATGCCGCCCTTTTTCAGCCCCAATGTCCTTAAAATCAGCTTTGCGGATTTGACTTCTTCCAGCGGGTCTCCCGTCAGAGAGACGCGGATGGTATTTCCGATTCCCTGATAAAGAATGATTCCAAGCCCGATGGAAGATTTGATATTGCCGGAAAGGATAGTCCCTGCTTCCGTAATACCGACGTGAAGCGGATACGGACACTGCGGAGCAAGTAGTTCATGCGCTTTGACACACATCATGACATCAGATGCCTTAATACTGACAACCAGATTGTTGTATCCCATTTTTTCAATCATACGCACTTTATCCAGCGCGCTTTCCACCAGTCCTTCGGCCGTCACGCCATCATATTTTTCCACAAGATTCTTTTCCAGAGAGCCGCTGTTGACTCCTACCCTGATCGGAACCTTGTATTCTTTGGCCTTCTCCACTACTTTTCTCACACGGTCCTGATCCCCGATATTTCCCGGGTTAATACGGATCTTGTCCGCTCCGTTTTCAATGGCCGCAATGGCAAGCCGGTAGTCAAAGTGGATATCCGCCACAAGCGGGATATGAATTCTGCGTTTGATCTCTCTGAGTGCTTCTGCAGCCTCCATTGTCGGAACGGCACACCGGATAATCTCGCAGCCTGCCCGCTCAAGAGCCAGGATCTGCTTTACCGTTGCTTCTACATCTTCTGTTTTTGTGTTTGTCATAGACTGGATGGCAACCGGATAACTGCCTCCGATCTTTACATTTCCTATCTGAATTACTTTTGTCTGTGTGCGCAGCATACTCTTCCTCCTCTACATGAATAAAATCCCCCTCTACCCAAGTCACACGTCATATCCGTTTTCCTGTATAGAGGGGAAAGTTCTATTTTTTATCAAATATCATCTGTTCACCGTATTCGCGGTCCGTAAGCGTCAACGTCTGCCGTTCCATGCTGTAGTCAAACGATGTCGTAAACATGGAAAGCGCTGTATCCAGAGCACTCTGGGTCAACTGTCCATCATACTGCTCCAGGATTCTGTCAATCTCACTTTGCTGCAGTCCGCCGATCACCAGCGTCTTTTCCGTTTTATCCACCTGACAGTCCATTGTCACCGCAAGTTCCGGAACATCCTGCAGATTATCAAACTGAAGTTTAACTTTATCATCACTTTGAATGGTCATTGTAATATTGTCATCCTGATATTCCCATGTCCCAGCAATCGGATTTCTTGCAAATGACCGGATCAGGAAGTACGCTGCAACCGCAATGATGAGAACAGACGCTGTCCAGATTACAATCCGAAACAGGAAACTTCTCTCTTTTTCATCATTTTTGGCAATTAACATCCGGATTACCTCCATATTTTTCTTCTTTTATTCTAAGTAAATTATAAAATTTTTATTCATACCTGTCAACACGGGATTCGTCTCCGGCTCCTTTTGATGTTTTTCGACACATATCGCTCCATCCGTGTTCCTTTCCGCCACACTTCCTGTTTTCCCCACGTTTCTATTGCTAAAATGTAGCCACACTAAAGATAGGAGGCAATATATGGGGTTTTCAGAAAGACTAAAATTGCTGCGCAGAAACGCAGACGTAACTCAGGACCAGCTAGCACAATACCTTCAGGTATCCCGATCAACCATCGCCGGATACGAGACCAAAAACCGACAGCCAGACTATGACAAACTGTATATGATTGCGCAGTTTTTTCATGTCAGTACCGATTATCTCATTTCCGGCAAGGAGTCGCATCCGGTCGAAGTTTCTTCGTCCGGGCCTGCCATAAACGAACGGATTATTCAGTATCAGCTCAAAACTGTTTTCATGTCTCTCTCCCCGAAGTCAAAGCAGGATCTGCTGGAATATGCAAACCTCCTGGCTTTGAGGGACAGGCAATGATCATCCATACACAATATTTCAGAAATCAGGAAAGGAGGAATTTTTGATTCCTCCTTTCCTGACTTATTCTTTCATAATCTCTTCCAACGTGTCAAAAAACTGATTCATTTCCTCATCTGTTCCGACAGTGATTCGTAAATACTGCGCGATCTCAGGCTGTTTCCAGTGTCTGACATAAATCTGCCGTTCCTTTAAAGCCTGAAACAGTTTTTCTCCATCATACTTCGGATGTTTTGCAAAAATAAAGTTTGTACTGGAATCCGGAAATTCAAATCCCAGATCCGCCAGTTTCTCTTTGCTCCATTCTCTTGTGGCGACAATCTTTTCCGTCGTCTTCCGGAAGTACTCCGTATCTTTTACCGCTTCCGTCCCGCAGACAATAGCCGGATAGGACATAGTATAGGAATTGAAAGAATACTTCACATCCTGGAGCCAGCGAATAAGCCGTTCGTTCCCTGCCGCAAATCCGATCCGCATTCCTGCCATGGATCTGGACTTGGAAAAGGTTTGTGTCACCAGAAGATTGTCATACCGGTCAATCAGGGAAATGGCGGACGGCTTTCCTGCAAAATCGATATACGCCTCATCCACAATGACGATCACGTCCGGATTCTGCTTTAAAATCTCCTCAATCACATCCAGACTCTCATAAATTCCCGTCGGCGCATTCGGATTCGGGAAAATGATGCCTCCGTTTTCCTTACAGTAGTCCTCTTTTCTGAGGTGCATCTTCTCATCCAGCGGACAGCATTCATACGGGATCCGGTAGAGTTCTGCCCACACCTTATAAAAGGAATAGGTAATATCCGGAAACAGAATCGGCTTTCCGGAATTAAAAAAGGTAAGAAAGCTCATTGACAGTACGTCATCTGATCCCACTCCTACAAAAATCTGTTCCGGTTTCACCTGGCAGTATTCGGCCAGGCTCTCTGTCAGCATGCGGATTTCCGGATCCGGATACAGACGGAGTCTTCCGTCATCCATCTCCTTTAGTGCCCGCTCCACTCCCGGCGCAGGCGGATACGGATTTTCATTGGTATTCAGTTTGATTACTTTCTGCTGCGGCTGCTCTCCCGGAACATAAGGAGTCACCCGGCGGATATTTTCTTCCAGTCTCATACGCGTCTACTCCTGTCCGCGGTACTCGGCCGCAAGTTCTTCAAATTTCGGGAGCGCACGTACAATCGTGTCGTATGCGACACAGTATGCAAGTCTGACATAGCCCGGACATCCAAAGGAGCTTCCCGGCACCATCAGAATATTGTATTTTTTCGCTCTGCTGCAGAATTCCTTTTCATCTTCCACCGGAGACTTGACAAACAGATAGAATGCTCCTTCCGGTTTAATGCAGGAAAATCCCGCCTTCTTTAACCCTTCGTACAGGGTTTCTCTGTTCTTATCATAAAAAGCGATGTCCGCCTTCTCATTCAGGCATCTTGCCACTGCTTTCTGCTGGAGTGTCGGTGCATTGACAAATCCAAGAATCCGGGTTGCTACGTTGGCAGCGGAAATTACGTCCGCACTGTCTGTCACTTTATCCGGAATCACAAGGTATCCGATCCGCTCTCCCGGAAGAGAAAGGGACTTACTGAATGAATAACCTACAATCGTATTGTCGTAATACTTTGTCAGGAATGGAACTTCGGCATCCCCGTACACAAGCTCACGGTACGGCTCGTCGGAAATCAGATAAATATCCGTTCCGTATTCCTTCTGCTTTTCCTCCATAACGGAAGCCATCTTCTTTACTGTCTCCTCGGAATATACGACACCGGTCGGGTTGTTCGGATTGTTGACGATCACCGCTTTGGTCTTCGGCGTGATCTTCCGGGCAAACTCGTCAAGTTTTGGCTGGAATGTCTCCGTATCAGGGGAGATCTCCACAAGCACTCCGTCAAAATTGTTGACATAGCTTCTGTATTCTCCAAAATACGGCGCAAAGACAATCACTTCATCTCCCGGATTGATCAGTGTTTTCAGAATGACATTCAGGCCGCCTGCCGCTCCTACTGTCATCGTAATATTCTTTCCTTCAAAGGAAGTTCCGAAACGCTCGTTCAGATTCTGTGCAACAGCCTCTCTGACGTCCGCATACCCTGCATTGCTGTTCGTATATCCGTGCAGCACAACCGGATCCTCCTCTTTCAGCACATCCATCATGGCGTTTGTCAACGCTTCCGGAGCCGGAATATTCGGATTTCCAAGACTGAAATCATAGACGTTTTCTGCCCCGTAAATCCCGGCAAGCCGGTTTCCTTCCTCAAACATCGCACGGATCGCGGAACTGTTTGCCACCATCCCTTTCATCTTCTCTGCAATCATTCTGATACCTCCTGTACTTTTGATAAAACTCCTTTTTCAAGCAGCATTGCCGGCTTATAGGAAAGCTTTGCTTTTCTAAGCCCCTCCTGTCCGGCATCATCCTCTCTGTTGACATAGCGGTATCCCATACATTCATGTTCCACAAACTGCTGGTTGATCATTGTATATGCACCCGGCACATCGGCAAATGCCTTTTCAATGTGGACAACAACCGTGTCATCACTTACCGGTTCCCCGACGGTAAATGCGACAATCTTACCGTTTACACGAAGAATTCCACCTTTGAGATGCAGCTCCTGAAACAGTCTCAGAGAATTGAGCGTTACACACATCTCGCAGTTTTTCTCTTCATCTTCGTCACATCCGTTTTCGTTTCTCCATTTCAGAGCCATCTGAAAGCATTCTTCCAGATTGTCCTTTGTGAGCGGCTCATATGCCCAGTCCTCATACGTGGCCTTGAACTTATTGATGTGGTTCCGTTTACCGTGAAGCTTTTTTCCAGACAGGGTACAAAGCTTTTCCGACTCATAAATATAATCCGCCGCATCCCTGTCATATTCAATCTGGTACTTTCCCGGATACCAGCTGTCGACAAGGGCAAACTGTGCTTCGGAAAGTCCGTACATATGAAACTCTCCTCCCTGCTCCTCGCAGTGTTTCTCCATCTGCGGGATCAGTTCCCGGATTTCCTCATCCGGTCCTGCGGGCCATGCAAAACCGTACCCGCTCTCTGTCTTTTCCCGGAACAGAATAGCTTTTCCTGTAAAGGCAAAATCCAGATTATAATGTCTTCCCCAAAGCATAACTCCAAAAAATGTTCTGTCACAGCTTCTTGACGGGTATTTCCGAAAATATTCCTTAATCAGTTCCTGATCCTTTAGCTGGACACGGTTAAATTTCCATTCATCCATACTGTATTATACCTTCTTCTTTTCCACGAATACAAAAGCCCTACATCCGGTGCCATACCGATATAGGGAATCCTGTCTGTCAGTTAGTTTTCCTGCATGTTCGCAAGTTTTGCCGCCTGATCGGCCGCAATCAGCGAATCAATGATTTCATCCAGATCTCCGTTTAACACGGTATCCAGTTTGTGAAGTGTCAGCTTGATCCGGTGATCTGTCACACGTCCCTGCGGGAAGTTGTACGTCCGGATCTTCTCGGAACGGTCTCCGGTTCCTACCTGGCTTCTTCTTGCCTCAGCCTCAGCGTCATGCTGCTTTGCCTGCTCCAGCTCGTAAAGTCTTGCACGCAGAACCTTGAGCGCTTTATCCTTGTTTTTCAGCTGGGACTTCTCATCCTGACAGGAAATCACAATTCCTGTCGGAATATGTGTCAGACGTACAGCAGAGTCTGTCGTGTTGACACACTGTCCACCGTTTCCGGAAGCACGGAATACGTCGAATTTACAGTCGTTCATATCGATATGAACATCCACTTCCTCCGCCTCCGGCATGATAGCAACCGTGATGGTGGATGTATGAATTCTGCCGCCGCTTTCCGTCTCAGGCACACGCTGTACACGGTGTACCCCGCTTTCGTATTTCAGTCTGGAATAAGCGCCCTGTCCGGAGATCATAAAGACTGCCTCCTTGAAACCGCCGATTCCATTCTCATTGAGTGAAATCATCTCACATTTCCATCTTCTCCGTTCTGCATAGTGAATATACATCCGGTAGATCTCTGCCGCAAACAGCGCAGCCTCGTCTCCGCCGGCACCGGCACGGATCTCGACGATAACGTTCTTGTCATCATTCGGGTCTTTCGGGAGAAGCAGGATCTTGAGTTCATGCTCCAGCTCTTCTACACGTTTTCTGGCATCGGCAAGCTCTTCTTTCAGAAGCTCCCGCATCTCTTCATCCGACTCTTCCTCCAGCATGACGAGGCTGTCCTCGATTGTCTCGTTACATTTTTTGTATTCTTTATATGCTTCCACAATCGGGGCCAGATCGTTCTGCTCTTTCATCAGACTGCGGAACCGCGTCTGATCATTGACAACGTCCGGTTCCTGAAGCTCTCCCATAATCTCTTCAAAACGAATCAGCAAATCGTCCAGTTTATCAAACATTTGTTAATTCCTCCTCATTTTCTCTTGCTTTATTGTACACGCCGCCTACTACACGGTCAAGCCCTGCCAGATCCTTTTTTACATAGATCTGACTGTAGCCGGCCTCTTCCATCAGCCTTTTGACATCCTCCGCCTGATCGTATCCGATTTCAAAAAGCAACGTCCCCTGATGGTCAAAATAACCGCCCGCCTCTGAAATGATGCGGCGGTAAAAATACAGCCCGTCTTCTTTTCCGTCCAGTGCCCCGTAGGGGTCATGGAGCCGGACCTCCTCCTGGAGCTTCCGGATCTCTTCCGTCCTGATGTAGGGGGGATTGGAAACGATCATATCGTATGTCCCCTCAATTCTTTCAAACAGATCGCTTTGCACAAATGCGGCCCGTTCTTCCGGAATCTCAAGCAGTCTGCGGTTCTCCTCCGCCATCTTAAGGGCCGGTTCCGAAAGATCGGATCCGGTTCCGGTCCGGTTTTCATTCATTTTTAAAAGGCTTAACAGGATGCAGCCCGATCCGGTGCAGACATCCAGAATCCGCTTCGCGCCTGTATCATCTGCCGCCCGGTCTGCCTCCTCTACAAGGATCTCCGTATCCTGCCGGGGAATGAGCACATGCTCATTGACGTGGAATTCATATCCCATAAATTCCTGCACCCCGGTGATGTGCTGGAGCGGGACGCGGCTTTCGCGCTTTCTTATGGCCTCCTCGTACTGCTCCCGGCACGATTCTTCCATCTCTTCTCTGTCTCTCACAAAATACATGGCTCTGGAAAGGCCGGACACATGCTCCAGCAAAAGCCAGGCATCCAGATCATATTCCGGAATCCCTGCATGCTGAAGCTTTTCTTTTCCCCAGTTCAGTGCTTCCCGGAATGTCATACGGCCTCCTCTTTTCTTCCGGATTCTTCACGGACCGGAAAATTTTCTGCAAGGTACGCCTTCCAGTCAAAGACCGCTTCCACAGAAGCAATCGCAACCTCAATCATACTGTCGTCCGGTTCCTTTGTTGTCAGACCCTGAAGCATCAGCCCCGGTCTGCTTAACAGGTTAACCACCACGTTATCACTGTTTCCAGCCAGCCGGATAATCTCATAGGAAATTCCCGCAATGACCGGAAGCAGCGCGATCCGAATTACAACCCGCAGAATATGAGACTCCGTCTGGACAAAAAACAGAAGGACAATTCCCACAATCATAACAAACATGAGGAAACTCGTCCCGCACCGTTTATGCTCTTTGGAACTGATTCTGACATTGTCTACTGTAAGCGGCAGTCCATGCTCGATACAGTTGATACATTTATGCTCGGCACCATGATACTGGTACAGACGCCGGATATCCTCCATCCTGGAGATCAGCCAGATATAGCCGACAAAAATCAGAATCCGGATCACGCCTTCGAGAATCGTCCGGATAACATAGGACGGAATGACCGTCTTGAACAGATCTGACAGAAAATACGGAAGAACCATAAAAATTGCGATGGCAATCAGGAAAGAAACCGCCATGACGACCCCGTTGATCACCTGATCCAGTTTCTCCCTTTTCCTGGCCTCCTTTTCCGTCAGCACCTCCTCCTCTTCTTCCTCAAAGCCGGCTGACCACGTCAGCGTCTTCATACCCAGAATCATTGAATCGATAAAATTGAAGATTCCGCGGATAAATGGTGTTTTAAGCAGCTTCTGGTGGGAACCGACGATGCTTTTGTAATCATCCTGCTCCACAACAACCGTCCCGTCCGGCTTCCTTACCGCCACGGCGTACCGGTCTTTGTGTTTCATCATCACGCCTTCCAGAACCGCCTGTCCTCCTACATTTGATGACTTCATTGAAACTCCTTCTCTGCTAAATAAACAAATCTTTTTCTCAAGTAACGAAAAAGAGCTGAGATATGAAAACCTCAGCCCTGTACTTCTGAATCTTATTTGCTTTCGATTCCGTATTTCTTGTTAAACTTGTCAACACGGCCACGAGCCTGAGTTGCTTTCTGCTGTCCTGTGTAGAATGGATGACATTTGGAGCAGATTTCAACATGGATATCTTCCTTTGTGGATCCTGTTACAAATGTATTCCCACAGTTGCATGTTACAGTTGCCTGATGATATGCTGGATGGATTCCTTCTTTCATGATTTTCACCTCTTCTTGCTTTTATTCGTCTCACACAGATTTCTCTGCGACTAATCGTCTTCTAAACAGCGGGTTTATTGTATCATACCTGTTTTTGTTTTGCAACCCTCTTTTTAAATAAACTTCATTTTTTTGACAGTCTGCACGAGCTCTGAATTATGCTTCGACCGGTTGAACAGATTCAGAATCGTATCAACCGCCTCATCCGACTTCATTCCATTGAGGGCGCGGCGCATAATGTAAACAGCCTCCTGCTCGTCCGGGGTAAGGAGAAGATCCTCCCGCCTTGTCCCGGATTTTGGAATGTCAATCGCCGGGAACATTCTCTTTTCTGAAAGTTTCCGGTCAAGGACAAGCTCCATGTTTCCGGTTCCTTTGAATTCCTCGTAAATGACATCGTCCATCTTACTTCCGGTATCTACAAGTGCAGTGGCAAGAATGGTAAGGCTTCCGCCCTCCCGCATGTTTCTTGCGGCTCCGAAAAAGCGTTTCGGCATATGCAGGGCCGCCGGATCCAGACCACCGGAAAGGGTACGTCCGCTCGGAGGTACAACAAGGTTGTAGGCTCTTGCAAGTCTGGTAATACTGTCAAGCAGAATAATAACATCTTTTTTATGCTCAACAAGACGTTTTGCACGCTCAATCAGCATTTCGGACACTCTCTTATGGTGATCCGGGAGTTCATCGAAGGTAGAATAGATGACCTCCACATTTTTCCCGCGGATTGTTTCCTTAATATCGGTTACTTCTTCCGGACGTTCATCGATCAGAAGAACAAGCAGATGCATCTCCGGGTTGTTTCTCAGAACGGAGAGAGCCACTTCTTTTAACAGTGTCGTCTTACCTGCTTTCGGAGGAGATACAATCATCCCTCTCTGCCCTTTTCCTATTGGCGAGAGCAGGTCTACAATTCTCATCGCTGTGCTGCTTCTCTCATTTTCGAGTCTCAGACGCTCATTTGGAAAAATCGGTGTCATGTCTTCAAAGTTTTTCCGTTTCACTGCAACCGCAGGTGGAAGTCCGTTGATCTTCGTTACAAATAACAGCGCACTGAATTTTTCAGACTGTGTCTTGATTCTCGTATTTCCGGAAACGATATCCCCTGTCTTGAGTCCGAATTTCCGGATCTGGGACGGGGAAACATAAACATCATTCTCTCCCGGAAGATAGTTCTCACAGCGGATAAATCCGTATCCGTCCGGGAGTACTTCCAGGATTCCATGGGCCGTCATACCGCTGTCCAGGTCAGACAGTTCCAGTCCGGCACCCTTTTCCCCTCTTACGTCTTCTCTCTGGACGTGCTCATGATCATGCCTGTTTTCTCTTACAGGTTCTGTTTCCTCTGTCTTCTGTGTTTTTCTATCTTCTTCAAGAAGGCGTTCAATCAGATCCGATTTTTTTAACGCGGATGTTCCTTTCAGCCCCCTTGCTTTCGCCACATCTTTCAGTACTGCCAGTGAAAGCGTTTCGTATTTTTCTTTCATATCCATCATATTCTATTTTCCTTTCTATTCTGGTCTCATGGGAAAAAATAGTCTGACTCGACCTGACTGACTTAATACGTAAAGTATACATCACAATTTTCAAAATGAAAAGTGTTTTTTCCAAAATTTAATTGCACCCCTGTTTTAAGAATGGTATGATTGAAGAAGTGATCATAATCATACATTATTAATGAAGAAAAGGTGAATAGTATGGCTGAAAATAATACATTGGAAAAAGCACTGAAAATGCATGAAATCTGGAATGGAAAGATCGAAACGACGGCAAAGGCACATGTCCGTTCAAGGGAGGACCTTGCAGTGGCATATACACCGGGAGTTGCGGAACCTTGCAAAGTAATCGCCAAAGATCCTGAAGCCGTGTACAAATACACCATGAAGGCAAATACGGTTGCCGTTGTCTCCGATGGAAGCGCGGTTCTTGGTCTTGGCAATATCGGAGCCCGTGCCGCAATGCCTGTCATGGAGGGAAAAGCGGTTCTGTTTAAAGAATTCGGACAGGTCAATGCAGTTCCGATCTGTCTGGATACACAGGATACAGAAGAGATTATTCGTACCGTAGTGAATATTGCCCCTGCCTTCGGAGGCATCAATCTGGAAGACATCTCCGCCCCGAGATGTTTCGAGATCGAAGAACGGTTAAAAGAGCTTCTGGACATTCCGGTCTTCCATGATGACCAGCACGGCACTGCCATTGTCGTTCTTGCAGGCGTCATCAATGCGCTGAAGGTTGTCGGAAAATCAAAGGAATCCTGCCGCGTTGTCGTAAACGGTGCAGGTTCCGCCGGAGTTGCTATCACAAAGCTCCTCCTGACCTATGGATTTTCCCACATCACCATGTGCGATATCAATGGAACGATCTGCCGGGATTCCGAGCATCTGAACTGGATGCAGAAACGGATGGCCGAACTGACGAATCCGGATCAGATCCACGGTACCCTTGCGGATGCGTTAAAAGGTGCGGACATTTTCATCGGTGTCTCCGCCCCGAATATCGTCACCAGGGAGATGGTGGCATCCATGAATCAGGATTCCATCCTCTTTGCCATGGCAAATCCGGTACCGGAAATCATGCCGGATCTTGCAAAGGAAGCCGGGGCAAAGGTTGTCGGAACCGGACGGAGTGACTTCCCGAATCAGGTGAATAACGTGATCGCATTCCCTGGCATTTTCCGGGGGGCTCTTGAGGGACGTGCTTCCCAGATCACGGAAGAGATGAAGCTGGCTGCTGCCAATGCCATCGCTTCTCTTGTTCCGGAGGAGGAACTGAGCGAAACCAACATTCTTCCGGAAGCATTTGATCCTCGTGTAGCCGATGCCGTGAGCGAAGCCATCAAGGCTCTGATTCCGTAAGATGGACGCGACTGTACGCTGGGGCGAAAAGCGGTATAATTCGCTGGATTATTATATCAAAGAGACTTTCCATGAAAAACTGTACAAACTGTCCCTGAATGCCGGCTGTACCTGTCCGAACCGTGACGGCACCTGCGGAACACGTGGCTGTATCTTCTGCAGCCGTGGAGGCAGCGGTGATTTCGCGGCGGACGTTTCTCTTTCCATCCCGGAACAGCTCCGGGTGGAAAAAGAAAAAAAGAAATCCAAATACTCGGGACATTCTTATATTGCTTATTTTCAGGCCTACACGAATACATACGGCCCTTTGGAAGTTCTGGAAAAGGCATTTACCCAGGCTTTGGCAGATCCGGAGGTGAAAGTGCTTTCCATTGCTACCCGTCCGGACTGTCTCTCTGCGGAAATTCTTGACCTCCTGGAGCGGCTCTCCCTGATCAAACCGGTCTGGATTGAGCTTGGCCTTCAGACGATTCATGAATCCACAGCCGAGTTTATCCGGAGAGGTTATCCTCTTCCGGTTTTTGAGGAGGCGTTGAAAAAACTCCGTGCCCTTGGTCTTTCTGTGATCGTCCATACGATTTTATATCTGCCCGGTGAATCCGAGGCTGATATGCTGGAAACAATAGAGTATCTGAACAGACAGGATATTCAGGGGATCAAGCTTCAGCTGCTCCACGTACTCAAGGATACCGATCTGTACGACTATTATCTGGAGCACCCATTTTTTCTTCCAACCATGGAAGAATATCTGGAATTTCTGGGGACCTGCCTGTGCTGTCTCAGACCTGATATTGTTATCCACCGTCTGACCGGGGACGGTCCGAAATCGTTGCTTGCCGCTCCCCTCTGGACCGGAAACAAGCGGCTGGTTCTCAATCAGATGGAAAAATCTTTCAGAGAAAGAGATATCTGGCAGGGCAAACACTATCACGCTCTTTAGAAAGGAGTATGCACTATGGCAGAAACATTCACACTCTATAAACTGATCATTTTGTACATGCTCAGCAAGGTGGATTTTCCTCTTGCAAACGCTCAGATTTCCGATTTTGTTCTTGGAAAAGGGTATACGACTTACTTTACCCTCCAAAAAGCGCTCTCCGAACTTACCGAGTCCGGTCTGATCCGGGAGGAGACAACACACAACCGTACGATGTACCATCTGACCGAGGAAGGAGCCGAATCAATCTGCTTTTTCGAGAATAAAATTTCAGACGCAATTAAAAAGGATATTGAAGACTTTTTTATCGAGAAGAAATTTTCGCTGAAAAATGAAGTGTCTGTGAAATCCGATTACTATCGGAACACAAATGGAGAATTCTCCGTACACTGCCAGGTGATCGAACACTCCATGCCTCTGATCGATCTGACAGTTACGGTCCCTTCTCACGAGGAGGCTGAAACCATGGCGGCGAACTGGGCCGCAAAGAATCAGGAAATCTACGCCTACATTATGACACATCTGCTGTAATTTGTATTGAAAAGAATAAACCCCGTGAGATTCCGGTTTTCAGATCCTGAACTCTCACGGGATTCTTTTTCCATATCATATTCCGGGTACAGACACCCTTTTCTTTACTGCTCCCTGATATAGGAAAGCCAGTCTTTCAGCTCTTTTTCTTTTCCCAGATCTCCCGGATGGTAGAATACACTTTCCTTGATTTCATCCGGAAGATACTGCTGGTCAACGTAGTGGTTCGGATAATCGTGTGCGTACCGGTAACCGATTCCATGTCCCAGCTGCTCGTGCCCTCCATAATGGGCATCCTGAAGATGCGCAGGAACCGTTGTCTTTTTGCTTTTCACACTTTCCATTGCCTCGGAAACCGCCCGCACTGCAGAGTTGCTCTTCGGAGCAGATGCCACGTAAAGCACGGCCTGGGACAGAATAATCTGTGCCTCCGGCATCCCGATCCGCTCTACCGCCTGAGCCGCCGACACTGCCACGGTAAGAGCCATAGGATCTGCGTTTCCCACGTCCTCCGATGCGCAAATCATGATTCTGCGGGCAATAAACCGGATATCCTCTCCGGCATAAAGCATCTTTGCCAGATAGTACACCGCAGCGTCCGGGTCGGATCCCCGCATGCTTTTGATAAAGGCGGATATGGTATCATAATGGTTGTCCCCGTCCTTATCGTAACGGACTACTCTTTTCTGGATACACTCGGATACAACATCCAGTGTCAGATGAATGAACCCGCCACTGCTTCTTTCGGTAGTCAAAACGGCAAGCTCCACCGCATTGAGCGCCAGTCTGGCATCGCCACCCGACATATCTGCCAGAAATGCGCTTGCATCCGGATCGATCCTAGCGTGATAGCTTCCCATTCCCTTCTTCTCATCGTAGACAGCCCGGTGAATCAGGCTTTCCACATCCTCTTTGGACAACGGCTTTAATTCAAAGACGGTAGACCGTGAAATCAGCGCCCGGTTTACTTCAAAATACGGATTCTCCGTCGTCGCCCCGATCAGAATCACCGTACCATCCTCCACAAACGGCAGGAGGTAATCCTGCTGTCCTTTGTTAAACCGGTGGATCTCATCGATAAACAGAATCGTCTTCTGCTGGTACATTCCCCTTGCCTTTTTTGCCTCTTCCACCACCGCTTCCATATCTTTTTTCCCTGCAACCGTCGCGTTGATCTGGCAGAATCTTGCGCTTGTTGCATTAGCGATGACTTTGGCAAGCGTCGTTTTTCCGGTCCCCGGCGGGCCGTAAAAAATGACGGAACTTAGCTTGTCCGCCTTGATTGCACGGTAAAGCAGCTTGTCCTTTCCGATGATATGCTGCTGTCCTGCCACTTCTTCCAGTGTCTCCGGCCTGAGCCTTGACGCAAGCGGTGACTCTGTCTCTTTTTGTTTTTCCCTTGCATATTCAAATAAATCCATCTCTATCTGTCTCCCTCCCGGTATCCGCTCAAATTACGGATCACTTCTCCGGCGATCATCAGCCCGGCCACAGGCGGAACAAAGGAAATACTGCCCGGAAGCGATCTTCTGGCCCCCTTTTCCTCTTCTGTCACCCGGTCGGAAATATCCACCGGCTTTTCTTTGGAATACAGTACCTTAAGGCTCTCCACATTCCTCTTTTTAAGCTCTTTTCGCATCACGCGGCACAGCGGGCATACGGATGTATTTCGGATATCATCAATCTCAAACATCTCCGGATGCAGCTTGTTTCCGGTTCCCATACTGCTGATCAGCGGAATCTGATGCTCTTTGGCATACTCTGCCACCGCAAGCTTTGCCGTCACGGTATCGATAGCATCCACAATATAATCCGGGCGGATTTCAAACACCTGTTCCAGATTTTCTTCCAGTACAAACTCCTCGTAAGTCATCACCTGAATCTCCGGTGAAATGTCGGCAATCTTTGCTTTCATGACTTTCGTTTTATACTGTCCGACCGTACTGTGAAGGGCAATGGACTGCCTGTTGATATTTGTCAGAGATACCTTGTCATGGTCCACGAGAATCAAATGTCCCACACCGCTTCTGGCCAGTGCCTCGATACAGTGAGACCCGACACCTCCTACCCCAAGCACGGTAACGCAGGAGTGTCTCAGCCTGTCCATTCCTTCTGTTCCTAATAATAATTCTGTCCTCGAAAATTCATGCAGCATCTTATTTCACTTTCCTTAATCCATAATCAGTTCATCGACTGTCACAAACCGGTATCCTTCCTCCTGCAGGGTATCTATGATCTGAAGTCCCGCCTCCACGGAAGTCCCGTAACAGTCATGTAATAAAATAATACCATTTTCTTCTGCCTGCGTCACTACCTTTCTTACGATTTCCCCGGTACTTTTCGTGCACCAGTCAAGAGGATCAATATCCCATTTTACCGGAATCAGATCGATTTCGTCCAACGTTTCTTCTCTCCACGAGCCGTACGGAGGCCGGATAAAAGCAACCGTTTCCCCCGTGATATTTTCGATTACTTCATTCGTCTTTTCAATCTCCTTTCTTTCCGTCTCCTGATCTACTTTCGTCAGTTCCACATGATGGTACGTATGATTCCCGATCAGGTGTCCTTCTTTTTGCATCCTCCGGATCAGATCCGGATGTTCCTCCGCCTCCTGACCGATCACAAAAAAGCTTGCTCTGACTCCCCTCTCTTTCAAACCGTCCAGAAGTACAGGAGTAGATATACCGTCCGGTCCATCATCAAATGTAATGGCAATCCTCTTTTCCTCCTCTTTTTTCTTCACATCGCTGATGCTTTCGATCGTTTTCTTTGTGTTCTGCCACATTCCCGCCATGCAGACTGCCGCAATCAGGATGATCTCCGCTGTAAGTCTCCACTGTTTTCCGAATTCCTTCACGCTGTGCCCGCCTCATTCTTCTCTCCTGTAACTTTATTCATCGGGAGATACAGATAGAACCCGGAATCTGGAACAAATTTTTCCAGCCTCCGGGTTCTTCCCTTTTTTTGCAAAGTTTATTTTCTTTTTTTCTTTTTCTTCTTTTTCACACTGAACCCGAAAGTTCCGAGCTGCTTCCCAAGAGTTAAATACTCCCCATGGGAATAGGCAATCAGCCCTGTCTTGTTCAACTCGAACTTTCCATTTTCATTCATGTACTCACTGCTCACCTGAACGCCCGTTACATCCGCCAGAAACATATCATGTGTTCCAAGACGTATAATCTCTCTGACTTTACACTCAATATTCACCGGACATTCCGCAATTGCAGGTGCATACTGAAGGGACTCTGTCTTTTTTCTTGTGAGTTTCATCTCGTTCCATTTATCGACGTCTTTTCCGGAACGCACACCGCAGTAATCGGCCGCCTTTGCAAGCTGTTCCGTCGTAAGGTTGACAACAAACTCTCCGGTTTCCTCGATCATATGGTGGGAAAACCGGTTCGGCCGGACAGAAATATAGAGCATCGGCGGATCTGAACAGACCGTTCCCGTCCACGCCACCGTCAGGATATTGTCCGTTCCGTCTTTCCCTGCACAGCTTACCATCACTGCCGGGAGCGGGTACAGCATATTGCCTGGTTTAAAAATCACCTTGTCTGTCATATACTTCCTCCTACTGCTGCAGTTCGCTCACCAGTGTCGGGATCAGCTGTTTCTTTCTGGATACGACACCGTTTAATACGATCTGATCTGTATCTTCCGGAAGCTCAAAAGCATCGATCACGGTCTGCCTTGCACTTCCTCCACAGCAGAGAAGCTCTGTAGACTGGTCTACAATATTCGTAAGCATAAAGAATACCATATCCAGTCCGCTTTCTTTCAGCACATCCGGCAGTTCCGGACATACCTTTTCCCGGATCTCCTGCAGTTCCTCGCTGCTCATGGAATTGATCTGTCCCACTCCGAACGTCAGCTCATTGACATGGAACTCCTTGAAATCCTGGAAACAGATCTCGGAAACAGATTTATTCGCAAGATTGCTTCCTGCTTTGAACATCTCTTTTGCGAACTCATCGATATTGATTCCCGCAATCTGAGCAAGCGTTCTCGCAGTCGCTTCATCCATCGGAGTGCAGGTCGGCGACTGGAACAACAGGGTATCGGAAATAATCGCTGCACAGAGAAGACCTGCTGTCTCTCTGGACGGAGTAATCTGGTTTTCCTGATACATCTGATAGATGATCGTTGCCGTACATCCAAGCGGCTGATTTCGGAAATAAACAGGCCCCATCGTCTCCAGATTTCCGATTCTGTGGTGATCGATGATCTCAAGAATTTCCGCCTCTTCAATTCCGTCTACCGCCTGCGTCTTTTCGTTATGATCGACAAGAACGACCTGTTTGCGCCTCGGCTTTAACAGTCTCCGTCTGGAAATAAATCCGGTGAACCGTCCCTTTTTATCAATAACCGGAAAATCACGGTATCTTTTCTTGGACATGACATCCCGTACTTCCTCCAGGTAATCATTCATATGGAACGTGCTCAAATGTTCTTTGGTCATAAAATATTTGACCGGAATACTTTGATTGATCAGACGGGCGGTCGTAAAGGTGTCATGCGGCGTACTGATAATCACTACATCTCTCTCGGATGCCAGCTTCCGGATCGTCTTCGATACTTCCGCTCCCTGGCAGATGACAAGGCAGCTTGCATCCATTTCTATCGCACAAAGCTGAGACTCGTACCTGTTTCCAACGATGACAAGATCGTCTTCATCGATAAAATTCTCCATCATATCCGGAGAGGAGGCTGCGATAACAACCTTTCCTTTCACGAAATATGCATGCTCGTTCCCTGTGACGATCTTCCCGTCCAGTGTATTCATAATGCTTCTGTACTGTGTCCGTGCGTCGGACAACAGATAACTGTCATAGAGCTCCATATAGGAATTGGCAATATCTCCAATCGTGATAATTCCTTCCAGCTTCTGCTCATGCAGAACCGGCAGCGTCCGAATACTGTTTTCCCGCATCATCGCCCAGGCCTCTTTGATCGACGCCTGGCTGGAAACTCCGTCAATCTTCCGGATATCCACATCTTTTAACTGCTGAAATACATTCTGAAGGAGCGCCGGCTCTTCCACATGAAAATAGTCAAGAACATATCTGGTCTCCTCCGAGACCGCCCCGGCTCTTTTTGCCACATAATTTTTTCCTGTAATCTGCTTTTTTAATTCTGCGTATGCAATGGCAGAACAGATGGAATCCGTATCCGGATTTTTATGTCCTACCACATATACCTTTCTGTCTTTCTGATTATCTGACATACTTTTTACATTTCCTCCCATATGCCGTACGTGCCGGCCAATCTTTTACTTGATATAAAAATAGAGTATCATCTTTTTGATTCCGCGCCAACTGTTTTTTCGGTTTTCATAAAAATATTCTTTCACTTTGCTTTCTCTAACAAAAAATCTATGATATACTTTCTAGAGAAAACACAAAAAGGGGTGCATCATCAATGAACGAAGAATTAGAAACAAAAACATCTGCCCTGGAACCGCAGGCAGAGTCCATGAAAGACTATGAAGACCAGTTTGATATCGCCGATCCATGGCATATCGTACAAAACTATATGGACAACCGTACAAACCTTACATTGAAAGTAGAAGGTGTGGTCAACGGCGGCGTGATCGTCAAGGTGGAAGGCCTTCGCGGTTTTGTCCCGGCATCCAGACTTTCTCTTTCCTATATCGAAGATCTGGAAAGCTATCTTCTGAAAGAAATCACCGTCCGCGTCATTGAGGCAGATCCGGAAGAACACCGCCTCATTCTTTCCGCCCGTGAGATTTTAAAAGAAGAAGAAGCCAGAGAGCGTGCCGAACGCATCTCAAAGATCCAGGTTGGAAGTGTTATGGAAGGCACCGTGGAATCCATTCAGTCCTACGGCGCGTTTGTCCGCTTTGACGATGGCCTCTCCGGACTTGTCCATGTATCCCAGATCTGCGAAAAACGGATCAAAACACCGGCCGATGTCCTGAAGACAGGAGACCGTGTCAATGTCAAAGTCATCGGAATCAAAGATGGAAAACTGAGCCTGAGTATCAAAGCTCTTTCCGAAGAAAAAGAAGAAGAGACAGAAGAACTGCATGTAGAGCTTCCAAAATCCGAAGAGATCGGAACAAATCTTGGAGATCTTTTCAAAAATATCAAACTGTAATTCCTCTTCAGACAGTTCTGGTTGAAACAGCCGGGGCGGATTCATGTCCGGACAGTCCGGAAGATATCCGCCCTCTTTCTTTTATCTCTTTCTCTTATAACCGTTCCAGATCCTGAATCCAGACAGCCGCCGAAGCATCGCTTGGCATCCTCCAGTCTCCCCTTGGAGACAGAGCCACCGTACCTACTTTCGGTCCATCCGGAAGGCAGGAACGCTTAAACTGCTGTGAGAAGAATCTCCAGTAGAATTTCTTCAGCCATTTCAGAATCGTCTCATCATCATAGACACTTTTAAATGCATGCTTTGCAATCCGGTAAATTTTGGACGGCTCATATCCAAAACGCAGCACATAATAAAGGTAAAAATCATGAAGCTCATACGGTCCCACCAGATCTTCTGTCTTCTGTGCAATCTGACCGTCCTCCGGCGGCAGAAGCTCCGGACTTACCGGTGTATCCAGCACATCCAGCAGAATCTTCTGAAGCTCTTCATCCCCGCAGGTGTCCGCATAGTACTGTACCAGATGGCGCACCAGCGTTTTCGGTACAGAGGCGTTGACACCGTACATGGACATGTGGTCTCCGTTATACGTCGCCCAGCCAAGAGCAAGCTCTGACATATCCCCCGTTCCGATGACAAGTCCTCCGTCTTTGTTGGCAAGATCCATCAGCACCTGTGTCCGTTCCCTTGCCTGACCGTTTTCATATGTCACACTGTGGTCATTCAGATCATGGCCGATATCGCGGAAATGTACAGTCACCGCTTCCCGGATCGGCACTTCCAGAAGAGAAGCACCAAGTCTGCATGACATCTGGCAGGCGTTTCTGTATGTCCGGTCTGTCGTCCCGAAGCAAGGCATGGTCACCGCCTTGATCCGGGATCTTGGAATTCCAATCATATCAAAAGCCTTTGCCGTCACAAGGAGCGCCAAAGTGGAGTCCAGTCCACCGGAAATGCCGACTACTGCTCCGGAAGCCTTTGTATGAACCAGTCTTTTTTTCAGCCCCATAGCCTGAATAGACAGAATCTCTTCGCATCTTGCGGCACGTTCCTTTTCATCCTGCGGAACGAATGGTGCCGGGGAAAAGGTTCTTGTAAGGGCCGTCTCCTCTTCTTTGACGGAAAACGGAACAACCGGCAGTGTCTTTTTTGCCGCAGAACGGAATGTCGTATTTTTCCGGCGCTCGGACAGCAGCCGCTTGATATCAATTTCGCTGTAGATTGTTTCATTCGCAAACCGCCGGGAAGCTTTCAGTATCGTCCCGTTTTCCGCAATCAGATTGTGTCCGCCGAACACAACATCCGTGGTGGACTCTCCTTCCCCTGCGTTGGCGTAAACATATCCCGCAATCAATCTGGCTGACTGTCCTTTGATCAATTCCTCCCGGTAACGGTTCTTTCCGATTGTCTCATCGCTCGCGGAGCAGTTCACAAGAATCACAGCTCCTTCCAGCGCCGCCTTGATGCTTGGCGGAACCGGGGACCACACATCCTCACAGATCTCCGCTGACAGGATCAGTCCCTCAGTCTCCATGGACTCAAAAAGGATCTGCGGACCGAATGGTATTTCTTCTCCTGCAAACCGGATCATTCTTACCTCTTCCGGTCCCGGAGTGAACTGACGCATTTCATAAAACTCTCCGTAATTCGGAAGGAACGTCTTTGTTGTAAATCCAAGAATCTTTCCCTTATTCAGGGCCGCTGCCGTGTTGTACAGCTCACCGTCCACCGCAAGAGGACATCCGACAAAAACAACCGATTCCAGTTCTTTTGTTTCTTCGGCAATCCTGCAAAGTCCTACTTTTGCCTGTTCCAGAAGAATATCCTGGGTAAACAGATCACCACAGGTATATCCGGTGATGCAAAGCTCCGGAAAGACAATGATCTTTGCGCCGTTTCCCGCTGCCTCTTTCATCTTTTTTATAATTTCTTCTGTATTAAATGCCGTATCTGCCACACGGATATCAGGTGTAGCCGCCGCCACTTTGATAAATCCCTGTTTCATGCCCCGTTCCTCTTTTCCTTTTTATTTTTTCTTTGCCTGTTTTAACAGAGCGGAAAGCTCGTCCACACTGAAGCTGTATGCAGTGTTACAGAAATGGCACTTCACTTCAATGTCTTTTCCTTCATCAATCATCTCTTTGATCTCTTTTTCCCCGATACTGATGATTGCCTTTTCAATCTTTGTCTTAGAACAGTCACAGTAGAACTGTGTCGGAAGGATATCAGTAATCTCAATATCCATTCCTTTTAATACTTCCTGAAGCAGAGATTCCGGTGTATGTCCCTGTTCCAGAAGCGCAGTCACAGAATGGATGTTGCTGATATTTTCCTCCAGCTGTTCCAGCACTTTTTCTTCCACAAACGGCATTACCTGCACGATAAATCCTCCGGCACATTTCACCGTATTGTCTTTTTCCATCAGAACTCCCAGTCCTACCGAGGACGGTACCTGTTCGGAATTTGCGAAATAATAAGTCAGGTCATCTCCGATTTCACCGGTCTGAAGGATCGTCTGTCCCACATACGGCTCTTTTAAGCCCATATCTTTAATTACATTTAAAATACCAAGTCCCAGTGCGCCGCCTACATCCAGCTTGCCGTTCTTAGGCGGAAGCATCACATCCGGATTTTCCACATATCCTTTGACATTGGCTTTGCTGTCTGCTGTCACCGTCAGTCCCTGAATCGGTCCGTCACATTTGATCTGGATGGTCAGGATGTCCGTATCATTTTTCATCATGCTTCCCATCATGGCTCCGGCTGTCAGCAGTCTTCCAAGCGCAGCGGTCGCAACAGGGCTTGTATTGTGGTGCTGTCGTGCTGTCTCTACCATCTCTGTCGATGTCACCGCAAACGCACGGATCTGGCTGCCCGCCGCGGTTGCTCTTACTAAATAATCTTTCATTACTGATTCCTCATTTCTTTCTTTATTCGGCTCTGTTCTTTCCACATTCTCTTGCCACTACACAGATGCGGGTGCTTTCTTCGTCCGGCTGCTCTTTCGTAAAGCCGTCATACATCGCAACAAGTTCCATGCCGGCTTCCCTCAGGCAGTCCGTCACTTCCCTGACCGTATAGCCTCTCTGAAAATGGGTTTCTTCAAACTTTCTGTACAGTTCTCCCTCACGTACAAAAATCGTCAGATCATACTCGTTGATCCGCTCCTGAGGGTCATAAAAATTCTCCCAGATAAAACTGCACTCGTCTCTGTTTTCCGCAATCGTTGTATCCCCCAGGATCTCCCTGTATTTATATTCTGTATTAAAATCAAACAAAAACAGTCCGCCCGGATCCAGATAGTTGTTCACCAGTGCAAACATCTCTGCCAGCTCTTCGGGCTCCGTAATATAATTGACGGAATCACAGGCGCTTATGACTGCGCGGACCGTACCGTAGAGCTCAAACTCCCTCATATCCTGAAGAAGATAAAGGATATCATGTCCGGAAGCCGCTTTCTTCTCCGAAGCAATCTCCAGCATCTCTTCCGAATTATCCACTCCGATCATATCATAGCCAAGCCCTGCCAGAATCTCTGTCATGCTTCCGGTGCCGCATCCAAGATCCAGAACGAGCCCGTCCCGGATTCCGTTTTCTTTCAGAATCCCCGCATAATATTCTGTCCATTCTGCATATGGGACATTGTCCATAAATGTATCGTATACTTCCGCAAATCCTGTATATGCATCCATTTGATCATCTCCCGTCGACTATAAATCCGGCTTATTATAGCATGATTTCCATATTTTTTAAAGGGGAAATCAAAATCCCCCGGACATCTTGCCCGGAGGATCTGTTCCATTTTCCTTATTCAATTACATGAATCCATCCTTCCGGAGCCTCGATCCGCCCCATCTGGATTCCTGTCAATGTGTCATAGAGCTGTTTTGTCACCGGTCCCATCTCATCCATGCCGCTTGCAAAACAGATTTCTCTTCCGTGGTCTACAATCTTGCCCACCGGAGAAACAACGGCAGCTGTACCGCACAGTCCGCATTCCGCAAATTCCGGAACTTCTTCCAGAGTCACTTCCCGTTCTTCTGTCTCAAGCCCAAGATACTCTTTTGCCACGTAAAGGAGCGAGCGTCTTGTAATGGACGGAAGGATGGAGGATGATTTCGGTGTTACAACTTTTTTATCTTTTGTGATAAAGATAAAGTTGGCTCCGCCTGTCTCCTCTACCTTTGTTCTTGTAGCGGCGTCGAGATACATGTTTTCCGCATAGCCTTCTTCGTGTGCTGTCACAATTGCATGAAGGCTCATGGCGTAGTTCAGTCCTGCCTTGATATGGCCGGTTCCGTGCGGTGCCGCTCTGTCAAAATCAGAAACCTTGATCGTAATCGGCTTTGCTCCGCCTTTAAAATATGGTCCGACCGGAGTGGTTAAAATGCGGAACTGGTATTCAGCCGCCGGACTCACACCGATCACCGGACTGGAACCGAACATATAAGGCCGGATGTAAAGGGTTGCCCCGGAACCGAATGGAGGTACCCATGCGGCATTTGCTTTTACTGTCTGTGTTACCGCATCAATAAAGCGCTCTTTCGGAAATGCCGGCATTTCCAGTCTCTTTGCCGAATCAATCATTCTCTCAGCATTTAAGTCCGGACGGAATGTTACAATCTTTCCGTCTTCTGTTGTGTATGCCTTTAATCCTTCAAATACGGTCTGTGCATACTGGAACACACCCGCACACTCGTTGAGTACGATACTGGCATCGGATGTCAGACATCCATCGTCCCACGCACCGTCTTTAAAATTGGAAACATATCTTTTATCGGTCTGGATATACTTGAAACCCAGATTTGACCAGTCCAAATTTTTCTTTTCCATTTCCATCCACTCCAATCTTGTTTTCTTATTTTTCTAGTATAAGACTGTTTTGGAAAAAATTCAAGAGTGCGCTCTGTTTTTTTTGAATCCGTATGATTTTCCTGCTACCGCTCTGCCATACTGATTGCTTCAATTCCGACGCTTCCACCCCGCACGACTTCCACATCCCGGAATTCTTCTTTCAAAAGCTTGACAACCGCATCATTTTTGGTGGCCGTCTGCAAAAATTCAAGCAGCATACTGTCTTTCCCGTAATCGATCACTTCCGCCTTGAAGGTCTCGGCAATCTGGAAAAGCTCTGTCTTTTCCTCCAGACTGCATTTTTTCACTTTAACATACAGGATCTCCTTCATGCAGACTGAAAGATCCGTAAAATCGATGACCTTGATCACTTCCACCATCCGGTTCAGCTGTTTTTTAATCTGTTCAAAAGTCTCCTCATCACAATGCGTTTCGATCGTCATTCTGGAAATCGTCGGGTCTTCTGTCCGTCCCACCGTCAGACTTTCCAGATTATAGCATTTTGCCGAAAACAACCCGGAAATCTTGGAAAGCACACCAATCTGATTTTCCACATAAAGAGAGATCCATCTTTTTTTCAACATTCCATTCATTTCCATTTCCTCCTTCTCTAGCAGTCCATCAGCATCTCATGGAGCGTACCGTTTGGCTTCACCATCGGGTAGACCACTTCTTCCGGATCGATGATGAATTCGATCAGTGTCGGTACCTTCGTCTCTTTTGAGGCTTCCAGAAGTGCCGCCTCGATATCCTCTTTCTTCTCCACACGCATTCCCTTTGCCCCGTAGCTTTCCGCAAGTTTCACAAAGTCCGGTGTATATTCCGGCAGCTTTTCATCCCCGCGGCGCAGAGCAGCCCCTGCAAGAAGATTGGTCATGGCGTAGCGTTTGCCGTAAAACAGCTTCTGCCACTGACGCACCATTCCAAGGTAGGTATTATTCAGAACACAGATAATAATCGGCAGCTCTTCGAGAACCGCTGTGGCAAATTCCTGAATATTCATCTGCATGCCTCCATCACCGGAAATAACGATCACCGTTTTATCCGGATTGCCGATCTTTGCTCCGATTCCTCCCGGGAATCCATATCCCATCGTGCCAAGTCCTCCCGACATCAGAAGGCGTTTCTTCGGCGTAATCTCCGCATACTGTGCCGCGAACATCTGATGCTGTCCTACATCCGTCACAATGATTCCTTCATCAAAAACATGATTGATTCCCTCGATAATATCCTGCGGAAGCATGACATTTCCCCTCTTTTTCATCTGAAGCGGGTGTTCCTGCTCCCAGCCCTGAATTTTCTCCATCCACTCTTTTGTATCCTTCTCTTCCGCGTACTCCAGCATCTTTTCGATTGCTTCCTTTGCGTCCGCTACAATCGGCACATCCACATGGATATTCTTGGAGATGGACGCCGTATCAATATCGATATGTACAATCTTTGCGTTCGGCGCAAACGCATGCAGCTTTCCTGTGATCCGGTCATTGAATCTTGTACCGATGGAAAACAGCACATCGCACTCTTCCACCGCCATATTGGCTGCGTAGGCTCCGTGCATACCAAGGTTTGCCACATAATACGGATGATTCGTCGGAACAGCGCCTCTTCCCATTACCGTTGTGACCACCGGAATTTTCGTCTTTTCCACCAGTCTTGTAAAGGCTTCATTGGCTTCCGCAATATTCACTCCGCCTCCTGCAAGAAACAGCGGTCTCTTCGCGTGGTTTAACAGCTTGACCGCGCGTTTTAACTGGCCGATGTGAACGCTGGTGTTTGGCTTATAGCCGCGGATATTGACCTCTGACGGATATTCCGGAGAGCCAAGCTCACCCATCACGTCTTTCGGAAGATCTACGAGAACAGGTCCCGGTTTCCCGCTTCTTGCGATGTAGAACGCTTCTTTTATAATTCTTCCCAGATCTTCTCTTCTATGTACCGTCACTCCGTATTTGGTGATGCTTCTTGTAATTCCTACAATGTCGACCTCCTGGAATGCGTCATTTCCAATCAGATGCCGCGCCACCTGTCCTGTAAAACATACAAGCGGCACACTGTCATAGTTTGCCGTGGCAAGACCGGTTACCAGGTTCGTCGCTCCGGGTCCGCTTGTTACAAGGCAGACCCCGACCTTGCCCGTTGATCTTGCGTAAGCATCCGCCTCGTGAACCAGCGCCTGCTCGTGTCTTGGGAGAATGATCTTGATATCTCCCTGTTTATAAAGCTCATCGCTGATATCAATCGTACATGCCCCCGGATAACCAAAGAGCGTATCCACACCTTCTTCTTTTAATGCTTTTACAAGAAGCTTGTTTCCACTGATTTTCCTCATGCCGTTTCCTCCTTTTCCTTCTCCTTGTCAAGGCTCTCTATTCTTCCCTGCATCTGTACGGAAATTTTATTCCCCAGGGCATCCGAAAAGACTTCCTGTAGAAAAAAACGCCCTAAGCCTTTGCTTAGGGCGAATAACTCCGTGATACCACCTAACTTCAGAATTTCTCTGCACTCAACCAGTACTTTCATACTGTTTCCCGATAACGCTGGAACAACGTCGGAGCCTAATCACATCTTACTTCCTGCATCGGATAAGACCTTTTCAGTCCGCTGTTCATGGGCCAGTTCCCACCCGCCGTCACGAAGACTTCCACCACCCGCCTTCTCTCTTTGCATCCGGCCGGGAGGTACTCCTCCCACTCACTACATTTCTCTGTCTCGTTAAAGTAATTATTGACATTATACGGGGTGGGGATATCTGTTGTCAAGCTTTTTCTCCGGCATCAGTCTTTTGTAGTTCTTTTTCTGTATCTTGTAAATATGTATTCCAGATCAAAATATGTCTGCTCGTCAGACTCTCCTTCCAGGATCCAGTCTTCCTCTTCATCCAGATTCGGGAAATATGTATCCGCGTCATAGGCATGGTCCGTCTTTGTCACATAAGCCTCGGTACAGTACGGGAGCATCATCCGGTAAACGCTCTCCCCTCCGATCACATAGATACTCTCATCCGGATACTGCTTCAGTTCCTCCAGAAGTTCCTCCAGACTGTGTACTACAACTGCTCCTTTTACCTGATAATGCGCGTCTCTTGTAAGGACGATATTCGTTCTGTTCTTCAACGGCTGTCCGCCAGGAAAGCTTTCCAGTGTCTTTCTGCCCATAACAACCACGTTTCCTGTTGTTGTCTCCCGGAAAAACTTCATATCTGCCGGGATGCTGACAAGCAGCTTGTTTTTATTCCCGATAGCCCAGTTTTTGTCTACATTCACAATCAGATTCATCTGTGTGCCTCCTCTTCTTTATACCGCAATCGGAATATTTTTAATCTGCGGTCCTGTCGTATAATCATCCAGACGGACGTCATCCGGCGTAAAGTCATAGAAATCTTTTACATCCGGGTTCAGCCAGAATTTAGGCGCTTCGTGCTGCTCTCTTGAAATCAGCTCCTCCACAAGCGGAATGTGACGGTCATAAATGTGCGCGTCCGCGATCACATGAACAAACTCGCCCACCTGCATGTCACAAACCTGCGCCATCATATGCATCAGCACCGCATACTGACAGACATTCCAGTTGTTTGCCGCCAGCACGTCCTGGGAACGCTGGTTCAGGATTCCGTTCAGCACCAGTTTTTCACTGTCCGGACGCTTCGTCACGTTGAAGGTCATGCTGTATGCACACGGATACAGATTCATTTCATGCAGATCCTGATGAACATAGATGTTGGTCAGAATCCGCCTGCTGTACGGATTGTGCTTCAGATCATAGATAACACGGTCTACCTGATCCATCATTCCTTCCTTATACTGATGTTTCACTCCCATCTGATATCCGTACGCCTTTCCGATGGATCCGTCTTCATCTGCCCAGCTGTCCCAGATATGAGGTTTCAGGTCATGGATGTTGTTGGATTTGCGCTGCCAGATCCAGAGCATCTCATCGGTACAGCTCTTGATCCCTGTTTTCCGAAGGGTCAGTGCCGGAAATTCTTTCGCAAGATCATACCGGTTTACAACCGCAAACTTCTTGATCGTATAGGCAGGTGTTCCGTCTTCCCACTTTGGCCGCACCTTTTCTCCTTCTGTACTTGTGCCGTGATCGATAATGTCTCTGCACATGCTGACAAATACCTGATCCGCATAACTCATATTGCTACCTCCGTTTTTCTCCATTTTAATTTGATTTCATCAATGCAAATACTTTTGCTCTGGATAATGTCCGTACTACGAGATAAAACAGCACCGTCTCCACCGGCACCATCACCATCTGTTTCAGAAGTCTTGCCGGAAGCAGCGCCGCAAAGGAACTTCCGTACATGACAGTAAGCCAGTACGTGTTCAGACAGGTGTTGACCAGAACTGCGACAAGTACTTTCGCAAATACAATCCGCCCCACGGAAAGCGGCTTCCGGTACAGAACCATTCCATAGAGGATGCCGCCCGCCACGGCACTGATGGTAAATCCCGGGAAAAAGGCTCCCGTCGGCTTTACCAGATACTTCAGAATATCCGCCGCTCCCGCAACAATACCGCCCACAGACGGTCCAAACAGCATTGCTGCCAGTTCATTTGGCAGGAAGGAAAATCCTATCTTCAGAAAGTCCGTCACCTGCACGGTTCCAAAAAATCCCAGCACCACAGCGAGTGCCAGAAGCATCGCTATGACAACCATGGTATGGCTGTCTTTGAGTTCACGGGCTGATTCCCGGAACATGTCTCGTAGTTTCTTGCATTTTTCCATAAAAATATACCTCCTTTGCAGTAGTCCTTTTGCCACGCACAGCAGGTATATCAGTCTCTGTCTATGTGTAGCAGCGGGATGCGAAATATGTACCGCAAGAAATTTCTTTTCGTCCACCGGCAACTCCCCGTCCGAATGGCACTTAACGCACATATTTCTACTCTGCCTGTTCATTTCGTCTCTGATTATAGCACGAAGTCCTCTGATCGTAAAGAGATTTCTCAGTATGCCATTGCCTCCTCTCTCGTCATCCAGAAATGGATCCCATGAGTGGAGTCTTTCCACCGGTCTTCTGTAAAAGAGTCAGCGTATACCCACTCCCCTTTCCGGTAGACGAAGTTTTCATCCACCAGCGACCATGCCTCATCAAATTCCCTTGTGCCGTCAAAGTTTCTGATTGTCAGTACTTTTGCCTTATCACACCGGCATGTCGGACCTGTGGCCGAGCTCCGCTTTGCATCTGCCGGAACAAGGAGCTGTACAATCCGGTCATACACACATTTTTTGTATGCTACAAACGCTCCTTTCTCCGGGCAGCGCATAGGATACCCCACGGTTGTCTCATCCATGCGCGCCCCGGTCAGGTCTGCATTTTCCAGTGTTGAAAGCCGGATATCCGCACCCCGGAAGTCTGCATTTTTAAGACTGCATCCCCGAAGGTCCGCCCCTTGCAAATCTGCCCCGCAAAATTTTGCTCCTTCCAGATCACAGTCCCGGAATCTTGAATTAGAAAGCCTGCACCCTGTAAAGTCGGCATTCCGGAAACTGACGGCGGTAAAATCTCCCCATTCCAGGATTTTACCACTCAGATCGATTCCGTCCATCCGTCTTTCATTCCATACTGTTTTTGTACTGTTCTGCTCCATTTTGACACCCCCGGTTCTTTGTAAATTCTATTTAAATTTTTTTTAAAAAACATGTTGACATTTCTTTTCTTTTATAGTATCATACATTTTGTTCCGAGTGAACAAAAAACATTAAGCGACAGTGGCTCAGTTGGTAGAGTACGACCTTGCCAAGGTCGGGGTCGCGGGTTCGAGCCCCGTCTGTCGCTCTTCTTTTTCAAAATTTGATATTCATGCGACAGTGGCTCAGTTGGTAGAGTACAACCTTGCCAAGGTTGGGGTCGCGGGTTCGAGCCCCGTCTGTCGCTCTTAAAACACGATTCAAATGAATCGTGTTTTTTCTTTTCTCAGACAGCCGTATCCCTGAAACCTGTATGCCAGATACTCTCAGAACAAAGGACAAAGTTTTCTGTTAATTGAAAAGGATGCTGCAGTTTCCCACAACACCCTTTTTTCTTCTTTCTCACGAAATTACTCTTCTGTTTCCGCTTCCGCCTCTTCTTTTCTGATGACACCGATTCCCAGCTCTTCCAGCTGTTTTACCGCTACTTCAGACGGTGCCTCCAGCATCATGTCTGATGCATCTTTCACCTTCGGGAATGCAATGACATCACGGATGCTGTCTTCTTTCGCCATGAGCATGACAAGACGGTCCAGTCCGTAGGCAAGTCCTGCATGAGGCGGTACCCCGTACTTGAACGCATTCAGAAGGAATCCGAACTGCTCTTCGGCCTCTTCTTTTGTAAATCCGATCACTTCAAACATCTTTGTCTGGATGTCATTCTGGTGGATTCGGACACTTCCTCCGCCGAGCTCGGTTCCATTTAATACGATATCGTATGCTTTCGCTCGCACTCTTCCCGGATCACTGTCCAGATACTGAAGATCCTCCTCCATCGGCATGGTAAACGGATGGTGCATTGCCACGAAACGGTTCTCGTCTTCATTCCACTCAAGCAGCGGGAACTCTGTTACCCAGAGGAAATTGTACTGGCTCTTGTCCAGAAGATCCAGCTGTCTTGCAATTTCAAGACGGAGATTTCCAAGTACATCCCATACAATCTTATTCTTGTCAGCCGCAAAGAGCAGAAGGTCTCCCGGCTGTCCGTCCATTGCCTGGATCAAGGAAGCCATTTCCTCTTCTGTCATGAATTTTGCAAAGGAGGATTTCACGCTTCCATCTTCCTGAATCGCAATATATGCAAGTCCTTTTGCACCATATCCTTTTGCAAATTCTACAAGCTTATCAATCTTTTTACGCGGCATTGCACCCTGTTCTTTGGCATTGATTCCGCGGACGCTTCCGCCCTGCTCCAGAGCTCCGGTAAAGACGCCGAATCCGCAGTCCTTTACGATCTCGCTGACATTGACAAGCTCCATTCCGAAACGGGTGTCCGGCTTGTCGGAACCGTAGCGGTCCATTGCATCCTGCCATGTCATTCTCTGGATCGGAAGCTTTACATCCACATCCAGAACTTCTTTAAACAAATAAGCAAGGAGACGCTCGTTGACTTCCAGAACATCATCTACATCAACAAAGGAAAGCTCCATGTCGATCTGTGTAAATTCCGGCTGGCGGTCTGCACGGAGATCTTCGTCCCGGTAGCATCTTGCAAGCTGGAAATAGCGGTCGCATCCGGAGCACATCAGCAGCTGCTTTAATGTCTGAGGAGACTGCGGCAGCGCATAAAAGCTTCCCGGATGTACACGACTTGGTACCAGATAGTCTCTTGCTCCTTCCGGTGTACTCTTTACCAGTGTCGGTGTCTCGATTTCAAGGAATCCTTCATCTGCCAGGAACTGTCTCGTCAGTGTGGCGATCTGGCTTCTCATGCGGAGATTCCGCTGCATATCCGGTCTTCTTAAGTCCAGGAACCGGTATTTCAGACGCAGTTCTTCCTTTGTCTTGCTGTCTTCCTCAATCGGAAACGGCGGAGTCTCGGACTCGGACAGGATCCGAAGCTCTTTCACACGTATCTCGATGGCCCCTGTAGCAAGATTTTCATTGACAGCTCCGGAACGTGCCTCCACGGTTCCTACTGCCGCAATGACAAACTCGCTTCTAAGCTTTCCTGCTTTTTCAAATCCTTCTTCATCGATACTTTCGTTCTCAAATATCAACTGCAGGATCCCGGAGCGGTCTCTTAAGTCAACAAAGATAATACCGCCTTTATTTCTGTTCTTCTGCACCCACCCCATGACGGTGACGGTCTCACCGATATTCGCTGTGCCAAGTTCTGCGCAGCGGTGGGTTCTTTTCAGGCCTTTCATTGATTCTGCCATTTTCTCTTCCTCCATTTATTCTTGCTCTATTCTTCGCTCTTTGGCGCAAATTCCCGTACAAAGCACTCTGTCACATCCGTGTAGCCGTCCTGCGCAAGCTGCTCTTTCTGGAATTTCTTGTTTTTCTTCATATTGGAAACAAGAACCTGACATCCCTTTGCCCGTTCTTCTTTCGCAAGCTCCAGGATTCGGGTAATGCCTTCCGACGGCATTCCTTTTTCAATCAGGAATGCTTTCTTTTCCTTCCTGGTCGGAACCTGATAGCCGCTTTCTAAAAGCAGCAGGACAATCCGCTCGAATCCGATGGAAAATCCACATGCCGGCGTATCCTGTCCCGTAAACTTTCCGATCATCTTGTCGTAGCGTCCGCCTCCGCCTACTGATCCTCCGAACTCATCCATGGAGATCTCAAAAATCGTACCGGTGTAGTAGGACATTCCCCTGACAAGTGTCGGGTCAAAGCTCATCTTGAACTCCGCTTCTTTTACCGCTTCCACGCTGGAAATGATCGTCTCCAGGCCGTCTGCCACTTCCGGATCCAGAAATCCATCAAGCTTCTCTTTCAGGTAACGGATACCTTCCACATCACGTGTCACTTCCTTGAACAGTGTCAGGTAAGTCTCCACAACCTGTGCTTCATATCCCGCTTCTTTTAACTCGCTTTCCACACCTTCCAGACCGATCTTGTCCATCTTGTCCAGAATGATGAATACTTCATCAAAGCTTTCCGGAGCAAATCCACTGAAAGCAGCCATTGCCTTTAAGATCTGTCTGTCATTGATCCGGATAGTAAAGTTCTTGAAATCCAGTTTTCCAAGGAGTGTACTTGTGGCAAGGATCAGCTCGATCTCCGCAAGATTGGACGGCTCGCCCAGGATGTCGATATCGCACTGCATGAACTGGCGGTATCTTCCTCTCTGCGGACGGTCTGCTCTCCACACATTTCCGATCTGCAGTGCCTTAAACGGAGACGGCAGTTCATTCGCGTGATTTGCATAATATCTGGAAAGCGGCAGTGTCAGATCGTAACGGAGTCCTCCGTCCACCAGATCCGCCTCTGTCTTTGCTGTCTCCAGATTCAGCTTCGCCCCTCTTTTTAAAATTTTGAAGATAAGCTGCTCATTTTCTCCTCCCTGTTTGCTGAGAAGATTATCAATGTGTTCCACACACGGAGTTTCAATCGAAGAAAATCCAAATGTGCGGTATGTCTCTTTGATCATCTGTATCACATAGTCACGGATTTCCATCTCTCTTGGGAGCATATCGTTCATTCCGGTGACCGGTTTTTTCTTTAACGCCATAGCCATTCTCCTTTTCGCTCTATCATCTCGTCAATCCGGGCAATGTACTCGTCCACATTTTTCACATTTTCAATGCGGATCAGATTTGTCATCTTTTTCTTTTTGCTGCCCGGCATCTCTACTTCCTCCGGGAGGACAATCTTCGTGGAAGCACCCGCTCCCGCCGCAATAATCGACTGTTTTTCCTCCATAATTAGTATATTGTAAATTCCCGCTTTGTCAACCTCTGCATATCCGACATTCTCAAAATTTCCGGCCATATTTTTCTGGCGGTACAGATAGTACGGGACAAGCCCCATCTCCTCCGCGCACCGGTACGCCGCATCGATCATGGCCGTCAGGTCTTCTGCCGAAAGCAGGTGACCTGTAAAGCCTTCTCCGCTTCTCTGTTCCTGGCGCAGTCTCGATGCCCGCTTGATGGCAAGGGCATGCACCGTCAGACTGTCCGGGTGAAGCTCCCGGATCTGCCGCAGCGTATCTTCCATATCTTCCGGCGCCTCCCCAGGCAGTCCGGCAATCAGATCCATATTGATATTCTCAAAGCCGAGTTCCCTGGCCAGACGAAACGTCTGCACCACATCCTCCACTGTATGCCTTCTTCCTACCAGATCCAGTGTCTTCTGCTGCATGGTCTGAGGATTGACTGAAATCCGGCTGATTCCGTGGTTTCTTAAAACCTCCAGCTTCTCCCTTGTGATGCTGTCCGGCCGCCCGGCCTCCACGGTAAGCTCCAGAAGATGTTCATAGGAAAACTGCTGCTCCAGATGAGTCAGCAGACGGTCAAGCCGGGATGCACTAAGGGATGTCGGCGTCCCGCCTCCCAGATAGATCGTATTGAGTTTTTTCTCTTTGGAAACATCTGCAATATAGGAGAGCTCCCGGCAGAGCGCATCCAGGTAATCGTCCATCCGATCAAGATACTGCGCAATCGGGTAAGAAGTAAAGGAACAATATGCACAGGTTGTCGGACAGAACGGGATTCCGATATAGAGACTGTATCCATTCTCGTAATCCAGTCTGGACAACAGCTCCTTTTCCCTTTTTGCAATTGCCAGTCCCAGTTCCGCCTTTTCTTCCGAGACAAAGTGCTCCTTTTCAATCCAGTTCAGAATCTCCTGATCCGGCACTCCTTCTTCTAATTTCTGCATGAACATTTTGGTCGGCCGCACCCCGGTGAGACTTCCCCACGGCAGTTTCTTTCCTGCCATTTTACTCAGTTTCTCATAAAGTGCACTTACTACCAGATGCTTTCTCCTGCTTCTGTCCATCTGCCCGATTTCACCTTTCTCTCCGGCCAGGCTGACACAAAAACAAGAATCACGGTCTGTCTCGATCCTGACCTGTGACTCTTGCTCTTCATTAACCTGCTGTTCGATTTCTTCGTCCGGATAAAAAGCTTTCAACAGATGATACGCATCATATGTGTATAAAGTATCATTACATGTCAGCTTCATCATAGTCTCTCCCGCGTTTTATTTTCTCAAAAACGGATTGTATTTTTTCTCTTCGCCGATGGTGGTCGCATCCATATGACCAGGCAGGACTTTCGTCTCATCCGGAAGACAGAGGAGCTTTTCCTCAATCCCGCGTACCAGATCTGACATGCTTCCTCCCTCAAAATCCGTGCGTCCTACAGAATGGTGGAACAGAGTATCCCCGCTGAAGAGAATTCCCTCATCCGCCAGATAATAGCAGACTCCGCCCGGCGTATGGCCCGGCGTAAAGAACACCTGAATGTCAAAACCGGCGATGTGGAGCATTTCTCCGTCTTTTACATAGACCGCATCGGAAAACGTGTATCCGTTCGTATAGATATCGGACTGATTCCAGTGGGCATCCTGTAAAAGCGCCGCTTCCCTCTCCCCTGCGTAAACCGGCACATCATAGACCTTCCGGAAATCCTGGATTCCCATAATATGGTCAAAATGTCCGTGGGTCAGGAGAACAGCCTTCATGTCAAGGCCCTCCTCCTGAATAAAGTTCATCAGCTTTTTCGGACATGCTGCCGGATCGACCAGCACGGCCTCTTTTGTGTTTTCATCGTATAAAACGTAGGTATTTGTCCCGATAATGCCTGTTACAAATGTCTGAATCTTCATCTTTTTTTGCCCCGGCCTTTCTTTAGCCCGTCGTCCTTTCTATATCAATTACATTTTCAATCTGTCTGAGCTTGCCTACAAGGCGTCCCATCTCTTCTTTTCCTCTTACAACAAATCCCATCTCCACGGTAGATACGCCCTTCTTGCTTGTGCGCACATTCATCGTCTTGATATCGATCTCCGCCTCGGTAAAGACTCTGGAAATCTCCATCAGCATACCCGGCTTATCTTCCACAAACATTTTGATTTCCGCAAAATATTTGCCTTCGGAAGTTTCCGCAGCATCGGCCTCCCATTCTACCGGAATGAGTCTTGCTCTCTCTCTCTCTGTCAGATGAAGGACATTGATACAGTCTGTCCTGTGAATCGTAAGACCCCTTCCTCTGGTTACAAATCCTACGATCTCATCGCCCGGAAGCGGATTACAGCATCTGGAAAAGCGCACCGCCATGTCATCGATTCCTTTGACAATGACACCGCTTTTCGATTTTGCGATGTGTACCACGTTCTTCGATGCCTCTGCTACCTTTTCAAGTACAGCCTCATCCGTAATCTCCTGTCTGTGGTCTTTGTTATATTCTTCTGCAAGACGGTTAACAATCTGACCTTCTTTCAGTCCGCCGTGTCCGATTGCCGCAAGGACGGAATCCCAGTCCTTGAATCCGTATTTCTGCTGCACGATCTGCTGATATTTCGGTTTCATCAGATTACCCTGCTCATAGCCTTTGGCCTTGCAGTAGGAAATCAGCATTTCTTTTCCTTTGACAATATTTTCTTCTTTAAACTGCTTTTTGAACCACTGGTTGATCTTGTTCTTAGCCTGCGTGCTCTTGACAATGTTCAGCCAGTCGCGGCTCGGTCCCTTGGAATTCTGAGAAGTCAGAATCTCGATGCGGTCGCCGTTCTGAATCTTGTAGTCTACTTTGACAAGTTTTCCGTTGACTCTTGCACCGACCATTTTATTTCCCACCGCACTGTGGATCGCGTATGCAAAATCGATCGGCGTGGAACCGTTCGGAAGATTTTTGACATCTCCATTCGGGGTGAAGCAGTACACATCTTCCGCGAACAGATCCAGGTCTCCTTTGATCAGATTCAAAAACTCCCGGTTATCCGACATGTCTTTCTGCCAGTCGAGGATCTGGCGGAGCCAGCTTAACTTTTCTTCTTCCTGAGCCTTGATATTCTTCTTTCCGTCATTGGACTCTTTGTATTTCCAGTGGGCTGCGATTCCGTATTCGGCCGTCTTGTGCATCTCCTTTGTACGGATCTGAATCTCAAACGGCTGTCCGACGGAACTCATCAGCGTCGTGTGAAGTGACTGATACATATTCGGCTTCGGCATGGCAATGTAATCTTTAAACCTGCCAGGTACCGGTGTATACATCTCATGGATCACGCCGAGGGCCGCGTAACAGTCTTTCACCGTGTCAACAATAATCCGTACTGCAAAAAGATCGTAAATCTGGTCTACCGTCTTATCCTGATTAACCATCTTTTTGTAGATACTGAAGAAATGCTTGACTCTTCCATTGACTTCCGCCCTGATATGGGCATTTTCCATATGCTGTGAGACTTCCCTTACAATCTGAGCCACAAACTCTTCCCGCTCGGTCTTTCTCTCATTAATCTGCTGCACCAGGTCATAGAAAATCTCCGGATGGAGATACTTAAGCGCAAGGTCATCCAGCTCTGTCTTCACTTTGGAAATACCGAGTCTCTGGGCGATCGGAGAATAGATGTCCATCGTCTCTTTCGCTTTTTCCTTCTGCTTCTCCGGCTTCATAAACTGCAGCGTGCGCATATTATGAAGGCGGTCGGCAAGCTTGATAATGATGACACGGATATCCTTTGCCATGGCGAGAAACATCTTTCTTAAATTCTCCGCCTGCATTTCAAGCTTATCCGAAGAATAGGAAAGCTGTCCCAGCTTTGTAACACCATCCACAAGAAGCGCTACTTCCTCTCCGAATTCTTTTTCAATATCCTCTTTTGTAACCTCGGTATCTTCTACCACATCATGCAGAATGCCGGCCGCAATCGTTTCCTTGTCCATCTCAAGCTGTGCCAGAATAATGCCTACCCAAAGAGGATGAATGATATATGCCTCTCCGGATTTTCGGAACTGATTTGCATGGGCCTTGCTCGCCAGCTGATATGCTTTTTCAATCAGCGAAACATCTGCTGACGGGTGATATTTATGGATATGCCCGATCAGATAACGGTACAGCTCATCCGGGTCCTGATAGTCCTCAGGCTCTTTTACAGCATGGCCGTCCACAATCCGCATCCCCTGGCGGACTTCTGTCGTAACTTCTTCCGGTCTGATTTTTTCTGCCATATCATTCCCCTCCTTTACCTGTTTCTTCACTGCTTTACTCTCAAATATTATGTCGTTTTTTGGAATATATCTTTTAGTATATCATTATTTCCAGAATGTGTAAAGCAGAGCATTCTACAGGTTTTTCGCGTAATCCTGCCTTTTTTCTTATCAGTATTACCGATAATCGAGAATTGTAATCTGAAGCGTCCTTCTTCCCATGTAATCGTTGATTCCCGGATAGTAAGTAACATCCATCAAAATCGGATTTCCTCTTCCATATAAAAGATGGTCTTTTGCATCCGGTCCGTACTTTTGTGACAGACAGGAAAAGAAGGTCTCCAGATCACCAAAAAAGATGGCATCCATAGTGGTGTGGTCCGCATCTTCTACTTCCAGTTTCAACACATTTTGATGCTTTCCGATAACCCGTCCCCGCCGAAAAAGCAGCTTTCTCCGGGCAAACACCGGTTTCGTATTTCCTTTTCCAAACGGCTCCAGAAGAGAAAGTTCCTGCACAAAATCCTCGGTAATCTCACACAGAGGAAGCTGCATGTCGATCACAACTTTCTCCGTCAGGTCTTCTTCCGTCATTGTCGTATTTTCGTTCAGTTTTTTCCGAAGAGACAGAATTTTTTCTTCCGGGAGCGAAAGCCCCGCTGCCAGACGATGTCCGCCGAAACGTGTCAGAAGATCTTTGCATCTGCTCAGCTCATCGTACATATGGTAGGTTTCAATCGACCGCCCGGAGCCTTTTGCTCCTTCTTCTGCCTTTGTCAGGACAAACACCGGTTTGTAGTACCGCTCCCGCAGACGTCCTGCCACAATTCCCGCTATGCTTTCATGACATTTTGGCAGATACACCACAAGTACTTTATCCTCCTTTAATCCGGTTGTCTCCACCTGGACCACCGCCTCTTTCACTGCTTCCTCTGTCAGATTCTTCCGGCTGTCATTGAGAGCTTTCAGATCTCCCGCCAGAAGATCCGCTTCTTTTTTTGTCTTTGCGCACAGAAGCTCCAGTGCCCGTCTGGCTGTATCCAGACGCCCCCCGGCATTGATGCACGGTCCGATCACAAAGCCGATATGATAGGCAGACAGTCGGTCCGTATGGACTCCGGTACATTCCATCAGCGCGGCAAGTCCCGGATTTTTCGTTCTCTTCAGCATTTCCAGCCCCTGTTTTACAAAAATCCGGTTTTCGTCGGTCAGATCCATAACGTCTCCTACCGTCGCGATGGCTACATTTTCCATCAGATAATCCACATCTTCCGGATCTCTTCCCATGGCATTGTAAAGTGCCTCGACCAGCTTGTAGGCCACAGCTGCTCCGCACAGTCCTTTGAACGGGTACAGGCAGTCCTCTCTTTTGATATCCACCACCGCGTCGGCAGGCGGAATCAGGTAGCCGCGTGTACCGTCTTCGTATTCTTCATACGGCACTTCATGATGGTCTGTTACAACGACAGCCATTCCCATACTTTTCCCATACGCGATCTCTTCGCGCGCTGCGATTCCGTTGTCACATGTCACAATTGTATCAATATTGTCATCCAGCGCACGGTCAATCAGATCAATATTTAACCCGTATCCGTCCCTGACACGATCCGGGATGTCATAATCCACTTCTGCGCCCAGTCCTTTCAACCCCTCCAGAAGAATATATGTAGCATTGACTCCGTCAATGTCATAATCTCCGATAATGCGGATACTCTGTTTCTCCACAATCTTTTCCTTCAGAAGATCCACCGCCTTATCCATATCTTTCATAAGCATTCCATCATACAGATCCGCGATGGTTCCATTCAGATAACGGTCAAAAGCCTCCTCTCCGATAATATCCCGGTTGCGGATCAGCGCCGCTGTTCTCGGCCGGATCCCAAACCGTTTCCCCAGCTCTGTAAAATTTCCTCCCTTTCTAAGCAGTACCCAGTTTTTCATCGATTGTATTCCTCCAAAAAAGCAAAAGGATGCCGCAAGATCCATACTTTCCATCCTGCTGCATCCTTTTCATGTTTTATTTCTTCTTTCCGGTTCTTGTCTTCATAACGTACCAGAGTGCTCCCGTGATACATACGGAAGAATATGCACCGCACACGATACCGACCATCAGAGGCAGTGCAAATTCTCTGACTGATGTGACACCAAAAACAAAGAGCGCAAACACCATAATAAACGTCGTCAGAGAAGTATAGATGCTTCTTGTCAGCGTCATTGTGATACATCTGTTTACAAGTTCGGCAAGTGGTTCTTTCTTCCTCCGCGCTTTCAGCTCCTCCCGGATCCGGTCAAATATTACAATGGTTGCATTGATCGAATATCCTACAATTGTCAGCATGCACGCAATAAAGGTACTTCCGACTGTAATACGGGATACGGCGTAAAAGGCAAGCACGACGAGGACGTCATGAATCAGGGCCGTCACCGCGCTTGTGGCAAACCGGATGTCCTTAAACCGGAACCAGATATAAAGAAGCATGCAGACTGTGGAGATAATCACCGCAACGACCGCATCCTGCCTCATCTCCGCACTGATTGTGGAACTGATGCTGGAATAGGTAATGTCCGAATCCGACACCTGGAACTCATCAGCCAGTGCCTGATTTAATGCCTCCCTCTGGTCAAGATCAAGGGCTTTCGTCCGGATGACAATCTCAGTGCTTCCTTTTACCTTCTGTGTCTGTACTTCCGAGTCTCCGGATGCTTTCTCAACCACCGGAACAATCCGGGATTCAATTTGCGAAATCGAATAATCTTTCTGAAAATCCACTGTCGTGGATGTTCCTCCCCGGAATTCCAGACTGTAGGCCAGCATACCGTTTTCTTTCACATGATGATATCCCATCACGGCAAATCCGGCAAGGATCACAAGCAGGGAAACAGCAAAGCAGATCTTTCTCTTTCCAAGGAAGTCTACCGGCTTTCTTTCCTTCATTTTCTTTGCATAGAACTTCTCGTTCCGGATTCCCACCGCATAGAACGAATTGATGATCATCCGTGTAATTACCAGCGCGGTAAACATGGAAACGACGATGCCAAGAGCCAGTGTCTGCGCAAATCCTTTGACCGTTCCCGATCCCCGAAACCAGAGTACCGCTGCTGCAATCAGCGTCGTGACATTTCCGTCAATGATTGCGGAAAGTGCCTTGTGAAATCCGCTCTTCAGCGCGTTCTGCACACTCTTTCCGGACGCGATTTCTTCCCTCACCCTTGCAAAGATAATGACGTTTGCATCCACAGCCATTCCAATGGACAAAATGATTCCGGCAATTCCCGGAAGGGAAAGAGTGATGTCAAATGCGTTCAACAGCACCAGCACCAGTCCGGTATAGATCAGAAGTGCAAGCCCTGCAGCAAGTCCCGGAAGCAGATAAACAGCAATCATAAAAAGGATGACTGCCGCAAGTCCGACTGCTCCTGCCAGAAGACTTGTACTGATTGCCTCCCCGCCAAGCTGGGCTCCCTGCACCTGTGAGTTGAGCTCTTCCAGTTCCAGGGAAAGACCGCCGATCCGGATTGCGGAAGCAAGCTCTTCGGCTTCTTCATAACTTGCCATTCCGTCAATATAAGCGGTATCCACAGTAATAGCTTCATTCACAGTCGGGGAACTGATTACCTCGCCGTCATAGATAATGGAAATTTCCTTTCCGACATTCTTCTCTGTCGCCTCGGTAAACTTTTCTTTTCCCTGCTCATTTAACTGAAGCTCTACCGTATATTCATTTGCTCCTGTCGTCTGGTTCTGACCGCTCATCGCCTTTGCGGTTTTAATGTCGCTTCCTGTCAGAACCGTCTCGCCATCTGCTGTCTGAAATTCCAGCGATCCCGGCTGTCCAAGCTCTTCCAGAATCTCATTGGCATCCGACACTCCCGGAATGGAAATGCTGATACGATTGTCTCCCTCCTGGTATACATTCGCTTCCGTACTGTATGCTTCTACTCTCTTCTGCAGTTTGTAGATGGTGTCCCGCATCTCTTCCGGCGACGGGTTTTCCTCTTTTGCCTGATAGGTAATGCTGACCCCGCCGGCCAGATCCAGCCCGAGTTTGATGTTTTCCATGGCACCGCTTTGGGAACGGCCCCATCCGATGGCTGTCGTATATACCAGCAGTCCGATTATAAGGACTGTCACAATCAATCCTGCGATCCCTCTGCTTTTCTTCACACTTTACATCCCCTTCTCTAAGCTTCTTCGCTCTCTCCGGAGTTGTCCGCCAGCGCCGCTTTGATCATGATGGCGCATTCCACACGTTTTCTTTCCATCTCGCATCCGATGTCATATGCATCATTCAGATTTCCCTCAAAATGGTATGCATTCGCCATACATCCGCCGCTGCAGTAGAACTTCGCAAAGCAGTTTTTACATTTTTCTTTTGAGTAGACATTACAGCACCGGAATGCGTCCGCAATCTCAGGCTTTGTAATACCCTCATCTACATTTCCCATCAGGAAATCCTCATCTCCTACAAACTGATGACAAGGATAGAGGTCTCCCCACGGTGTTACAGCCAGATATTCGGTTCCCGAACCGCATCCTGACAACCGTTTCGCAAGGCACGGTCCGCCTTCCAGGTCGATCATAAAATGGAAGAAATTAAATCCATTTCCTTCTTTTTCTCTCTGAATCATATATTTTGCGAGTTTATCATACTCCTCAAAAATCTGAGGCAGGTCTTCCTCCCTGATTGCGTACGGGTCTGTATCATCACCGACAACCGGCTCGATAGACATCTGCTGAAATCCGAGATCTACAAAATGGCGCACATCCTCTGAAAAATCCAGGTTCTGTCTCGTAAATGTACCGCGCACATAGTATTTCTGCTGGTTTCTGCTCTCGGCAAGTTTCTGGAACTTTGGAACAATCAGATCGTAGCTTCCTTTTCCATTCCGGAACGGACGCATCCGGTCATTGACTTTCCTTCTTCCGTCCAGGCTCAGCACGACATTGTCCATCTCCTTGTTGATAAACTCCTGAATTTCATCATTCAGCAGTACGCCGTTTGTCGTAACAGTAAAACGGAAATGTTTATCGTGAATCTTCTCCTGCTCTCTTCCATATGCCACAAGATCTTTGACAACCTGCCAGTTCATCAGCGGCTCCCCGCCGAAGAAGTCTACTTCCAGGTTTCTTCTGCTTCCGGAATTTGCGATCAGAAAATCCAGCGCCTTTTTCCCTACTTCATAGGACATCATCGCACGTCTTCCATGATATTCGCCCTCCTCGGCAAAACAGTATTTGCACGCCAGATTGCAGTCATGGGCAATATGGAGACAGAGCGCCTTTACTACTGTCTTTCTTTTCATGACATCCTGTATACAGGACTCATGAGTATCCGGTGCGAAGAGCTGTCCTGCCTCCGCTAGTTCAGCGAGATCATCGAGCACCTCGTCAATCTCCTGCGGATTATATTTCTCCTGATACTGTTTTTTAATTTTTTCCTTTGTCTCACCCTCCCGGATGGTATCGGCTGTCTGCTCCGGATTCATCGCGGTCAGTGCTGCGATCAGATCGTATCCCATCTGATCTACGACATGGACACATCCGCTGTTAACATCCAGAACGATATTATATCCATTATTCTGGTACTGATGGATCACTTTGTGTACCCCTTTCTCTTTTTTCTGTAGACATCAAGAGACAGCGACCAAATAGCCGCTGTCCTGTAATTTCACTTATAAGTCCTGTCTGCCTATTTCTTCTGTTCGCAGGTCTGGTTTCCTACTGTGCAGGAAGTCTTGCATGCTGACTGGCAGGATGTCTGGCATTCTCCGCATCCGCCTTTTTTCATTGTGTTGTTTAAAGTCTGTGTATTTAATGTTTTAATGTGTTTCATCCTGATTTCCTCCTTATGCATTTTGCTAGAAATTATTATATCATAGGCGGTTCCTTTTTTAAAGCCTTTTTTTCGTTTACGACAGCATTCCGCCAAGCATTCCTCCGGCCGCGCACAGTATCAGCGTTGTCACAATCTGCATCGTATCGCCCTGAAGGGTGTGATATACACCAACGGACACCAGTACCAGGAGCAGAAAATATAGCATTCCAAGAATCAGTCCCCAGATAAATTTCCGTACTTTCTGCAGCTTCCCGATCAGAAAACCTCCCGCAAACGCGGACACAACATAGATACCGGTAATTCCTGCCGTCACTTTTCCTTTATCCAGATTCAGCTTATAAAGCAGCACCGCCAGCACCAGAAGCAGGATTCCCGTAACGATGTAGGATACCAGAAGTGCCTGAAAGATCCGCATGACCCCCGATTTTTGTCCTTTTACTCTCATCGCATCCCCCTTGTCCCGTTTTTCTAAGACTATTGTATGATGCGGATTTTCTCTTTATGACTACGTTTCCATCTGACTCCCAAGAAATGCAGCCGCGCACTGAGCCAGTTTCTGACAGATTTCTTCGGAAATGCCTTTTTGCCGCTCCGGTCTGACAAAAAGAACTGATCCGATCACATCGCCTCCTGCCAGCACCGGACAGACAAAAATTTCTCCATAGTCCACCATCTTTTCTTTCAGAAAATTGATACCGGATCCCCCGCTGTGGCTTATGGATACCGCTCTCCGTTCTTCCAGAAGACAGACAAACTCCTCTGATACCTCCTGTTCTGCTACATCTTTTCTCCCTGTTCCGGAAGCAGCAATCACCTTTTCCATATCCGTAATGCAGGAAAGCATTCCCGATGCCTGCGCCAGACTCTCTGCATAGTTCTGCGCAAATGTATATATTTCTCCAAGCGGAGAATACTTCTTCAGAATAACCTCGCCGTCCTGGCCCGTAAAGATTTCCAGCGGAGTTCCCTCGCGGATTCCCAGTGTTCTGCGTATTTCTTTTGGAACAACCACCCTTCCAAGATCGTCGATTCTTCGCACAATTCCCGTCGCTTTCATTTCTGTAAAGTTCCCTCCATTTCACAAATCAGCCGCTTTTTCCGGCTTTCACATAAGGCTAGTATCTGCAAAAGGAAAATTTTTATTCTGTTTGCACTTTTTCTTCAGAGATAGTAAAATAGAGAAAAACGTTTAGGAGGTCCATAAGGCTATGAGTAAAATCGATGATGTAAGAAAAGAAATGGTCGCTGCCATGAAGGCCGGCGACAAGGCAAGAAAAGAAACTCTGTCTTCTCTTCTTGCCGCTCTGAAAAATAAAGCAATCGACAAGCGGGAAGATCTGACTGAGGAAGAGGAAGTACAGGTTGTCTTAAAGGAGATCAAACAGACAAAAGAGACTCTGGAGATGACCCCGGAAGACCGTACCGAAATCATTGAAGAATGCCGGGCACGGATCGCGGTTCTTGAAGAATTTGCCCCGAAGATGATGGGAGAAGAGGAGATCAGATCTGTCATCGCCTCTGTTCTCTCTGATATGGGTCTGGATCATCCGACTGCAAAAGACAAGGGAAAGATCATGAAAGAGCTGATGCCGAAGGTCAAAGGAAAAGCCGATGGCAAACTTGTAAACGAACTTGTCAGCACATTTTTTTAATAAAAGACAAAAATGAAGCAGCCTATTCGGCTGCTTCTTCTGTATTATCTGTATTTTCGGAATCAGTGGATTCTCCACTGTCTGTGCTGTCGGAAGTATCTTCTCCCTCTGCACTGTCAGAAGTATCTTCTCCATCTGTGTTTTCTGAAGAGCCTTCTGTACTGCCGCTGTCTTCTGAGCTGTCCTCTGTCTTCAGGGCAACCCCCTGACCGTTAAAGTCGATCTTTTCCCAGACATCCTTGTTTTCCTTGATGTCAGTGTCTTCTTTCCAGCCATCAAGGATCTCATTGTATCGCTCAGACTCACGTTCGGAGATGATCTCCTGTTTCTTGCTGTCCGTTGCGCTCTGATCAAATGTGGATGTCACCTTTGCCACATAGTATCCGGTATCTGTCTCTATCACATCAGTTACCTGGCCTGCTTCCAGTTTGTCCGCCGCCTGAATGAGCTCCTCATTCGGGGATGTCGTACTGGAGTCAAACGTCAGATCCACTGCTGATTTCTCCTGATCCTCTGCGGCCTGACTGAAATCTGTGCCGCTGTTCACCGCGTTCAAAAATGTTTCCGCCTTCGCTTTTGCCTCTTCCTTTGTATCTGAAGTATTTTCGGAATCACTTTCTTCGGATTCCTCCGTATCCGAGTAGGTAAATGCTACATACTGCAGCGCTTTCTGGGCGGCCTCCTCATCGGAAACATTCCGGTCCACATCTTTTAGCATCTCAGTCTGTACTTTCTGCTGGATTGTAAAGAGTTCCAGAACCTTCTGCACCGTCTCCTTGTCGCCGGAAATCACATCCCGGACCTCCGCATCGTTTGCCTCTACAAACTGGTCCGCAGCATCTTCAATCGACTTCTTTTCTTCGTCTGTCAGTGAAACGCTGTAATCGCCGGCATGCTCGTTAACCAGATAGAGTTCCTCCAGCGACTGCATGATCGTCTCCTTGGCCGACTCTTCGTAAGTCGTTCCTTCCTCAACCTCGGTTGTCCACATGTTTTCTCCCAGCATAGAGCTGTAATAAGTCTCATACATTGCCTGCTGATATCTTGCAAAGAAATTTGCCACATTTCCTTTAATTTCTGTATCTCCCACGGTCGCAACGACATCGCTGTCTTCAATCGTCTGCTGTCCGCAGCCTGTCATTGCTCCTGCTGCCACAGCGGCAGTCAAAAGGACTACTGCCAAACGCTTTTTCATACTGTCAAAAGCCTCCTTCGTATTTCTAACTACCCTATTATATCCGGTTTTTCCTGGACAATCAATGTTTTTATATCATTTAACAGATTTTTCACGACTTCCAGAATATCCGGGTCCTTTTCCTTCCGGTTCCGCTTTTTCTGCTCATAGAGAAAATACGGCGGCGTATCATTCTTAAAAACAAGTTCTCCTTTCCTGCGCTCCAGAAGTTTCGGTATCTCCTCGCCACGTACCTTCGCCCGCTCATACATGGTGATCTTCAGCGTCTGCCCTTTCTGCTCAATCGAAGTCACATACACGGAATGTGCAAAGGCTTTCAGCCTTGCAATCAGGATCAGCTTCTGTACCTTTTTCGGAATGTCTCCGAACCGGTCAATCAGCTCTTCCATCATATCATCCATCTCTTCTTCGGTCTCAATCAGCGCGATCCGTTTGTAGATATCCAGCTTCTGATATTCATCCGGAATATAGGAAGCCGGAATAAAGGCATCCACATTCAGATCCACCGTTGTTGTAAAGCTTGCGGCTTCTTCCTGGGAAGTGCCCTGTTTCATGTTTTTGACCGCTTCATTGAGCATCTTACAGTAGAGGTCATACCCGACTGCCTCCATATGACCGTGCTGTGCTTCTCCAAGCAGATTTCCTGCTCCCCGGATTTCCAGATCCCGCATGGCAATCTTGAATCCAGATCCAAGATCCGTAAACTCCCGGATCGCGGCAAGCCGCTTTTCCGCAACCTCTCTGAGCAGACGGTCTCTCCGGTAGAGAAGAAAGGCATAGGCCATCCGGTTAGAACGCCCGACTCTTCCTCGCAGCTGGTATAGCTGGGAGAGCCCCAGTTTGTCCGCATCATGGATAATCATCGTATTGGCATTGGAAATATCAAGCCCGGTTTCAATAATAGTCGTGGAAACAAGCACATCGATATCCCCGTTGATAAAGTCATACATGATCCGCTCCAGCTGATGTTCCCTCATCTGCCCGTGAGCGTAGGCAACATTTGCCTCCGGAACAAGGCTCTGGACTCTGGCCGTGATCTCCGCAATATCCTTGACTTTATTATAGACATAGTACACCTGCCCCTGTCTGGACAACTCTCTTACAATTGCCTCCCTTACCATCTCATCCTGATATTCCATGACATAGGTCTGGATCGGCATCCGGTCCATCGGAGCCTCTTCCAGCACACTCATATCCCGGATTCCAATCAGGCTCATATGAAGAGTTCTTGGAATCGGAGTAGCTGTCAATGTCAGGACATCCACATTTTCCCGCAGTTTTTTGATCTTTTCCTTGTGCTGCACTCCAAACCTCTGCTCCTCGTCGATCACAAGAAGTCCCAGATCTTTGAAGCAGACGTCCTGACTCAAAATCCGGTGGGTTCCCACCAGAATATCCACCTGGCCTTTTTTCAGGTCTTCCAGCGTCTTTTTCTGCTGGGACGGGGTACGGAAGCGGCACATCAGATCCACCCGAACCGGGAAGTCTTTCATCCTCTGAACAAGGGTGTTGTAATGCTGCTGCGCCAGAATGGTGGTCGGTACAAGAAATGCCACCTGCTTATTCTCCTGCACTGCTTTAAAGGCCGCCCGGATCGCCACCTCGGTTTTTCCAAAGCCAACATCTCCGCAGATCAGACGGTCCATGATCTTGTGGCTTTCCATATCCTTTTTTGTCTCTTCGATGGCCGCTGCCTGATCGTCTGTCTCCTCAAACGGAAACATCTCCTCAAATTCTTTCTGCCACACCGTATCCGGCTCATAGGCATAGCCTTCCTTTTCCTGCCGTGCGGCATAGAGCTCCACCAGATCTCTCGCGATCACCTGTACCGCTTTACGGACTCTTGTCTTGGTACGCTCCCAGTCCTGTCCGCCCAGACGGTTGAGTTTCGGTTTCTTTGCATCCGCCGATGCGTATTTCTGGATCAGATCCATCTGAGTAGCCGGGATGTAGAGATTTCCGCCTCCTGCATAGGAAATCTTCATATAATCCTTCTCAATCCGGTCTATCTCGATTTTCTCGATTCCCTGATAAATTCCAAGCCCATGATTCTCATGAACTACATAGTCCCCCGGCTTTAAGTCGGTAAAACTCTGGATCTTTTCCCCTTCGTAAATCCTTCTTCGTTTCTTTTTCTTCTTTTTCCCGAAAATATCGGTCTCCGAAATCACGGTAAACTTCAGCATCGGGTACTCATACCCAACTGCCACATGACCGTAGGACACAAGAATTTCTCCCGGTTTTACCAGTCTTTCGGGATCTTCATCATAAAAACTGTTCAGATCATAGTCCCTGAGATCTTCCGCAAGCCTTCTTGCCCTTGTCCGGGAACCCGAAAGCAGAATCACCCGGTACCCGTTTCGCTTCAGCCTTTTTAAGTCTCTCGTCAGCACCTCAAAACTGCTGTTATACGGGTTCACGTTTTTAGCCAGAATGCTGTATACATCCCGGACCAGAAATTCTTTTACTTTTCCCTCCAGTGCTGTAAATCCGATACTGTGATACTGATTGATCAAACCTGCAATCTCGTGGACCGGAAAGATCCTGATGTCTTTTTCTCCTTCCGGAAGCTTTTCTTCTTCCTCTCTTCGCTCCCTGGCCTGCCGGACTTCCTCCTCGATGACTTCTCCACGTTCGTAGAGTCTTGCCGGCTCATCCAGAAACAAAAGCGTCTCTTCCGAACGGAAATAGCGCAGGAAAGAGACCTCCTCCTGCTCATCCGCCTCATCCCGGGCCGGATACACCGTGATCTCCTCCCTGTTTTCTATGGATCTTTGTGTCTGGGCATCGAAGGTACGGATCGAATCAATCTCATCGTCCCAGAATTCAATCCTCACCGGCATCTCCTCTGTCAAAGGAAAGATATCGACAATTCCTCCACGCACCGCAAACTGCCCCGGCCCTTCAATCTGTACTTCCCTGTCATATCCCATTGCGGATAACCTTTGAACAAGTTCTTCCAGATCTGACGTCTCCCCTGTGCGGACAGAAAAAACTTCCTCATCGATCTTCAACGGTGGACGTACCCCGTCCATCAACGCGCCGATCGTTGTAATAACCGTTACATTTTCCTCTTCTTTCAGTGCGCGGAATACTTCCATCCGCTGCTTGACCAGATATTTTCCTCTGATATCCGCCCGATAAAAGAGGAAGTCCTTCGCCGGATAGAACAGGACTTCCCCATCCAGAAACTGATATTCTTCAAGAACTTCCTTTGCCTTTTCTTCATCTGCAAGAATATAAAGAATCCTCCGGCCGTCTCCAGAAAGAGCATACGCAAGATGGCTTTTCTGCGAACCGGTACTTCCGGCAATCTGAATCATCCCTTTTCCCCGGTATTTTGTCTTCTGAATCGTCTCGAATTCCGCAAGCTCCAAAAGAGGTTCCGTAAAAGCCTTCATTGTGTTCTCCTCCTTCCATCAGCCTTTCCGGTTAAACTGATTCATCGCTTCGTCAATTTCTCCAAGTCCGGCCATTCTGACGGCCTGTACTGCCTTTTCATATGCCACTTCCATCTTCTCTTTCTCTTCCTTTGAGAAATGGCCCAGTACATAATCCGCCAGATCATAGCCCTTCGGCTTCTCCCCGACACCGACCTTCACACGCATGAATACATCATGCCCAAGGTGGGCGATAATATTTTTAATTCCGTTATGTCCGCCGGCGCTCCCCTTTTTCCGGATCCTGAGCTGACCCACATCCAGACTGATATCATCATATATAACAATCAGCTCCGTGGCCTCATCCACCTTATAATAGTCCACCAGCTCCCGGATACTTTCCCCGCTTAGATTCATAAAGGTCTGGGGTTTTGCGAGAATCACTTTTACGCCGTCGATAACCCCTTTTCCGATCAGCGCCCGGTGTTTTCTTGTATCAACTGCTATATGGTATTCTTTCGAAATTCGGTCTATGACATCAAAACCGACGTTGTGCCGTGTGTCTTCATACTTTGATCCCGGATTTCCTAATCCTGCGATAATAAACATGCATCTCTACCTCTCTTTTTCGTATTTTTCTATTCTACCGCAAAAAGCCGCGTTTGGCAACGCCGCATAATTTTTTCCGACGTCACATATATTTATAAAGACATAATCCCGTGGTGCTGCAGGATTCATCATTACTGAAAGGAGGTCTTTTCACTTATGAGTTCCAAAACCAGAATCGTCGTTTTTCACATGAAGGAAATTATCTATACCGCCATTTTTGCAGCCCTTGGCATTCTTCTTGTGCTTCTGCTTCTTTTTATGTTCCTTCCGGATCATTCCGGAAAAAAGCAGACGTCCAAAGAATACACTCCCGGCATATACACAGCCAGCATGACATTGAATAACACGCCGCTGGAAGTGGAAGTTTCGGTCGACAAAAATCATATCAACTCTATCCGTTTTTCCAATCTGGATGAAAGCGTGGAAACCATGTATCCTCTTGTTCAGCCGGCCATGGAAGAAATTGCCGGACAGATCATCGAAACGCAGTCGGCAGATCAGATCAAATCCGGAGAGGACGATTCCTATACTTCCAACCTGATTCTTGATACCATCCAAAAAGCGCTGAAAAAAGCCGAGGCAGACTGATATGCTGCCCCGGCTTTCCCTTATCCTTCTACAACCAGATACTTCCCTTCCGGAAGCACAAACACTTCGGACGCATCTTCGATTTCCTGCAGTGTCATTCCATCCACATCCGCTCCGGACTCTTCCAGATATTCTTTTACCTCTTCGAGCGAATCCAGCACAACTGCCATGCAGTCCTCGAGGAAAGCTTCCGCCTCTTCCGGTGTCTCAGCGACCGGTTCATCAAAAAGCTGTGACTGATCTCTTAAAAACACTTCGATACATTCTTCACTAAATCCGTTCATTCTTTCCCTCCTCACCTTTGGTATTATTTACGATCACGGTCAGTTCTTCCGGATGATCAATAATCACATCCGCCCCTGTTTCCTTCAGGATTTCTCTTGACCGGAATCCCCAGCTGACACCGACCGTCATTACCCCGGCATTGTTTCCGGTGCACATGTCCACATCGGAATCCCCGATATAGACACATTCTTCCCGGCTGATCCCTGCCATCTCCATAATCGCAAAGACAGCTGCCGGGTCCGGTTTCCTCGGAATCTCTTCCTTTTGTCCCTGTACATAGTCAAATATTGCATCTCCAAAAAAAGTATGGACCACATCCTTTGTCTGTCCGTCCGGCTTATTGGAAAGAACAGCCAGATAAATCCCTCTTTCCTTGAGTGCCTTTAACATCTTTTCAATTCCGTCATACGGCTTTACATGATACGTACAGTTTTCTGCAAATACCCTGCCGTAAATCTCCATGGCTTCCTCAATACGCACAAGATCTTCATCTCCGCACGCCTTTAATGTCCTCTCCATGAGCTTTCTTGCGCCGCTTCCTACAAACTCCCGGCACTGTTCCAGGGTAATCACCGGCAGCCCCATCCGCTCCAGAGTCAGATTTACCGAGCGTGTCATGGACTCCAATGTATCTGTCAATGTTCCATCCAGATCAAAAATACAAGCCTTATACATTTTCTTTGCCTCATTCTTTTCTTAGTACTTTCTACACGTATAGCATAATATATGCCTGCCAAAATTTCAACAAAAAAAGAACGCCCGGCAGGCGTTCTTTTTCCTTAGTCCAGATACTGCCGCATCAGACGGAGCGCATTTTTTTCCAGTCTGCTCACCTGAGCCTGGGAGATATTTACTTCTCTGGCCACCTCCATCTGGGTTTTCCCTTCGAAAAAACGGAGACGGATAATATATTTTTCTCTTTCATTCAGGTGTTCCATCGCCGCCTGCAAAGACAGATCTTCAATCCACCTCTCCTCTTTGTTCTTTTTATCACTGATCTGATCCATCACATACAGTGCATCTCCGCTGTCATTATAAACCGGCTCATTCAAGCTGACCGGAGCCTGGATTGCATCCAGCGCAAATACGATATCCTCTTTTGCAATTCCGATCTCTTCGGAAATCTCCTGAACGGTCGGTTCTCTTAAATTCTTTTTGACATAATTTTCTTTCGCATAGATCGCCTTGTATGCTGTGTCCCGCAGCGACCGGCTGACGCGGATGGAATTGTTGTCCCGCATGTATCTTCGGATTTCTCCGATAATCATCGGCACCGCATAAGTAGAGAACCGGACGTCCAGCTCCGTATTAAAATTATTAACCGCTTTGATCAGGCCGATACAGCCGATCTGAAAGAGATCATCCGGATTTTCATTGCTTCCCGCGAACCTCTTGATCACGCTGAGCACCAGTCTTAAATTTCCCTTGATGTATTTTTCTTTTGCCTCTTCGTCTCCTTCTTTGATCCGGGCAAACAGTTCCTCTTTTTCTTCCTCTTTCAAAAGCGGAAGTTTTGCAGTATTCACTCCGCATATTTCTACTTTGTTCAATGCCATCGTACATCCTCCTGTCACGGCAACTCTGCCTTTCTAACAGAAATCATGCACATCCCGGCATCCTCTTATTCAGTATGGAAAAAAATAAAAAAACTTTTAGTCCTTGACAATTCGGCTCTTCTTAACAGGTACTAATCATTTCTGTCCCATTTGTCAGCAAGATTCAAAATCTGACTTTCCAGCTTCGCGAGATCTTTATTGGAAAGCCCTTCGTTTTTCATAACAACATCCAGCAGATGTTTTGCCGCGGAAACCGCACGGCCAAACACCTGATTTGCGCGGATTCTGGCCGGTTTCTCGGAAGACTTCTTCGGCACTCTGACTCCCTCGCTTAAGATTTCATCCTCTATCAGATCCACACATGCTCCGGAGTACGGCGCAAACGCTTCGTATCCGAGTGTCTCTTTGATGGATGCGGCAAATTCATCTGTCACCTGGTCTTCCCCGTGTACGACAAACACATGCTTCAACGGCGTTTCAAAAGCGGAAAGCCAGTTCAGCAGCCCGTTTTTATCCGCATGCCCGCTGATTCCCTGAAGTGTACAGATTCTGGCATTGACTTCTACATTTTCTCCGAACAGCTTGACACACTCCGCTCCTTCTATCAGTTTGCGTCCCAGCGTTCCCGCTGCCTGATAGCCGACAAAAAGAACCGTGCACTCTTTTCTCCACAGATTATGTTTCAGATGATGCCGGATCCGTCCCGCCTCGCACATACCGGAAGCAGAAAGGATAATCTTCGGCTTTTCGTCAAAGTTGATCTGTTTGGATTCTTCGCTTGTTGTCGTCAGTTTCAATCCGGAAAACCGGAGCGGATTGATTCCTTTATTCACGAGCTCCATTGCTTCTTCATCGAAACATCCCAGCATATTTTTATTAAACACATTGGTTGCCTCAATGGCCAGTGGACTGTCCACGTACACTTCAAAGTCCGGATACTCCGGAAGGAGATTTTTTTCCTTGATCTCCCGGATAAAATAAAGCAGTTCCTGTGTTCTTCCTACCGCAAAGGACGGTACAACAACATTTCCGCCTTTTGCAAATGTTTCCCGTATCACTTTCGTGAAATCGCCCACATAGTCCGGAATTCCCGCGCCATGTGTCCGGTTTCCGTATGTAGATTCAATGACCACATAATCTGCTGCTTTAACCGTCGACGGATCCTTGATAATCGGCTGATTGATATTTCCTACATCGCCGGAAAATACGATCTTTCTCGTTTCTCCGTCTTCTGTGATCCACACCTCAATGCATGCTGAGCCGAGAAGATGTCCCACATCGCTGAACCGGACTTCAATCCCGTCACAAAGCACAATCTTCTGTCCGTAGTCACATGGTGAAAACAATGCCGCCGCATCCACCGCGTCCTGCATCGTGTATAGAGGCTCATAGAATGGTGCGCCGCTTCTTCTGGCCTTACGGTTTCTCCATTCCGCCTCGAATTCCTGGATATGCGCACTGTCACGAAGCATAATGCTGCACAGATCCGCAGTCGCAAAGGTCGATACAATATCTCCCTGAAATCCGTTCTTGACAAGGAGTGGCAGATTACCGGAATGGTCAATGTGTGCATGGGTCAGGAGTACATAGTCTATCTCGGACGCCGACACCGGGATTTCCTGATTTTCGTACAGATCCGGCCCCTGTTCCATCCCGCAGTCTACCAGAATATGTTTATTGCACGCTTCCAGAAGATGGCAGCTTCCCGTCACTTCATGTGCCGCACCTATAAATCTTAGTTTCATAACATCGCCCCTTTTCCTGTGGTATCGTATGTAGATATTGTATCACTTTTTATCAGTTTCTTCTCCCTTTTTCTGAATTTTTATTCCAGTTTCGTAATTTCTTTTTTCAGACGTATCATAATCTTTTTTTCCAGTCTGGATATGTAAGACTGTGAGATTCCAAGCACGTCCGCCACTTCTTTTTGTGTCATTTCCTCTCCGTCCGGAGTTCCCAGCCCGAACCGCATATTTACGATTCTGCGCTCTCTGACAGAAAGTCTCCCCACGGCCCGGATCAGCATGTTTTTCTCCGCTTCCGTTTCCATATCCTTGTAGATTGTATCTTCTTCTGTTCCGAGAATATCAGAAAGCAGCAGTTCATTTCCGTCCCAGTCTACATTGAGCGGCTCATCTATGGAAACCTCCAGTCTTGTCTTGCTGTTGCGTCTGAGATACATCAGAATCTCATTCTCAATACATCTGGATGCATACGTCGCAAGCTTGATATTTTTATCCGGATTAAATGTATTGATCGCCTTGATCAGGCCGATTGTACCGATCGAAATCAGATCCTCCACTCCGACTCCTGTATTGTCGAATTTTTTTGCGATATAAACAACAAGCCGCAGATTATGCTCGATGAGCTGCTTTCTTGCGTCCTCATGCTGTTCCGTACAGAGCTGTTCAATCGCCTTTGCCTCTTCTTCCACTTCTAGCGGCGGCGGAAGAATATCTGAACCTCCTATGTAATACACTTCCTGCTTTTCCGGAAAAAGCCATGTCCGGAAAGCCGGAAAAATTTTCTGTCTGAATGTGTTCGGCACCGTAATGTTCATAATCATTTACATCCCCTCCTAAAAATATCCGGATTTACAAGTATCCGGTATGTTCCGTCTGTTGAAATCCTGGTATCCGATATCCCGATCCAGATATCACAGATCTGCTTTTTCTCTTTCCCCGACAGATATAGACTGTCAAACTGTACCAGAAGCAGTCTGGCATGCTCATTTCCGACAGACCGAAAACCGATATAGCGCCTTTTCTGCGTGCTCTCCATAAGGCTTTCGACCGCCTCTCTTTCCACGATACAGACCGGCTGTCCGGTAAGCGGATCCGTCAGGCTGTTTCCCGTATCAATCAGCCCTTTCAGCCGTACCTTCCTCCCGGACTGTTCCACCAGAAGTTCGCAGGTATATTGATTCTGCCTTTGCATCTGACGCCAGAATGCCCACACCGCCTGCATCAGTTCATAGCTGACGACGGCAAACAGAAAAAAAAGACTTCCTGTACGAATATATTGCCCGAAAAAGCTAAAAATACCGCCCAACAGAAATCCGCCCCCGTAAAGCATAAAAAAAGCTTTCACAAACTCCCTCATGCCGTGTACGGGAATTGCCGCTTTGAGCATAACCGTATTCACCGCTACATGGTATAGCAGCAGTTTCACAAAGCCGGGAACCGGGAGCATCGTCGTAAGACAGGTCAGCAAAGAGCCCAGAACCGCTCCCGGAAGCACCCGTCTTCTCCGGAAATCACCGGCCAGCATCCTGCACACCGCTGCTAAAAGCAGATAATCCATCATAAAATTGACGAGGAAGAATACATCCATGTAGATTTCATAATACATGCTTCACCCTCTTTTCTCCTGTCGCTGCTAAATCGATTCAGTATACGAACAAATAGTATTATAAAAAAAAGGAACTTGAAATTTTGTCAGAAACTGACAGAGAAACTTGTTTTCTTTCGACATGTAAACATAGAAAAAAGGTATGGAAACTCTCGCCTCCATACCTTCTGATTATCTTAATTCACTTTTTATTTTTTAAAGAAATCCGGAATCTTGATAGTCTGCTCTTTTACTCTTCCCGTTCCTGCAGAGTAGGATGGTGTGGAAGACTGAGCAGTTGTGCTGCTTTCCGGTGCTGCAGATGTCCTCGGCTGCTGCGGCATTCTTGTCACTCTCCCCATATCTGATTTAAGAGAGGATGTATCCTGAGTCTCGGCAAATACAGATCCTGCCGGTCTGGCTGTTCCGATTTTGGATTTCAGCTTGGATGCTGTACTTTCCTTGCTGTTATGTAAACCCGTCGCGATGACCGTCACTGTTGCTTCATCAGACTTGGATTCATCATACATAGCACCGAAGATGATGTTTGCATCTTCTCCTGCAAGCTCCTGAACATGCTCTGCTGCGTCGCTTGCATCCATAAGAGTGATATCACCGGAAATATTGATGATGACATGAGATGCTCCTGAGATTGTTGTCTCAAGCAGCGGACTGGATACAGCCTGTTTTACAGCCTCCAGCGCCTTGTCATCTCCTCTTCCGTGTCCGATTCCGATATGGGCGATACCCTTGTCGATCATAACTGTCTGAATGTCGGCAAAGTCAAGGTTGATCAGGGATGGTACATTGATCAGGTCAGTGATTCCCTGGATACCCTGCTGAAGTACTTCGTCTGCCTTTTTCAGTGCATCCGGCATCGTTGTTCTTCTGTCGACAATCTCAAGAAGCTTATCATTCGGAATGACAATCAGTGTGTCTACATTTTCTTTTAATTTTTCAATGCCGGCAAGTGCATTATTCATACGGGCTCTGGATTCAAAACGGAAAGGCTTTGTAACAACGCCGACTGTCAGGGATCCCTGCTCTTTTGCGATACGTGCTACAACCGGTGTTGCACCTGTACCTGTACCGCCGCCCATTCCGCATGTAACAAATACCATATCTGCGCCTTTGAGTGCTGCCGCGATCTCATCTGCGCTTTCTTCTGCTGCTTTTTCTCCAACTTCCGGCTTTGCTCCTGCTCCAAGTCCTTTTGTGAGCTTGTCTCCGATCTGCATCAGTGTAGGGGCCTTGCAGAATGAGAGAGCCTGTTTGTCTGTGTTGATAGCGATAAATTCTACTCCGGCAATCTGCTCATCTATCATGCGGTTGACAGCATTATTACCGCCTCCACCTACACCAACGACGATAATTTTTGCTGCTGCTTCTGATTCATTTGTCTTAATTTCTAACAAGAGTGTCTCCTCCTTTGTTATGCTTTATTATTTATACACCCTACTAGTTCATGTATTCTGCCATATATACTATATAATATAGTCTTTCTTTCTAAATTTCAATAGAATTTTTCCTATTTTTCGATTTTTTTACGCCAGATTCCTATGGTACTTTCAGGTATTTGATTCCTCTGTTGTTTCACTTTTTTCAAAGCGGATCGTCTCCGTCAGCTCTCCATAATGTTCCAGATGGAGCGTCCCGCTCTGTCCTTCCAGCTTCTCAAGAATAGCCGGAAGCTGTGCCGCCTTCTCCTGCGGATCCCCGCTTCCAAGTTCCGCGCAGATGTTCCCGAAATACAGTGTCAGATTATCTCCATCGCATACAATCCGGTCCGGGCTGACCCCGCTTCTTCCAAGAATTTCCTGGATCCGGACAATATATTCAAATACGGAAGAATCCTGAACGGTAAGTTTCTTTCCTTTTTCGGCTTTCGAAACATCAAGCCCCTCTACAAGACTGAGACCGTCTCTCTGGCTGTCCGTAACCCCGAGAACCATGCCTTCGTTGTCAAAATAGACATATTCCTCATCCCGTCTGGCATACCCGGCCGGACTTTTTTCCTTCACATCCACCCGGATCGTCCAGGGATTCACCATATGAAATTCCATACTTTCGACAGTCGGCGGCTCCGGATAGTCTCCCAGTTTTGTGCTTAAAAGCAGAACCAGAGAATTCCCATCCCCTCCCTGTTCACGGATGTACCGGCTTACTTCGCTGTCTGTAAGAAAATCGTTCCCCCTCACCCGGATATCTCTGAGCTGAAACAAAAGAAGAAACACGATGATGCCGGCAATGACAGCTGCCCCTGTTCCCAGTCTTGTCAGAATCTGCCTTCGCCTGGTACGCTTGATCCTCTTTCTCTTCTCATCCCTTTGCACAATCTGATCATTCATGGATGTGCCTCCTGTATTTTTCCTATCATTAACGCTTTTATTTTACCAACTGGCAACGCTGAATACAAGCCCCATTTCCACGAGAAGGAAAACAACAGATGTTCCTCCATAACTGATAAAAGGAAGGGTAATTCCGGTATTGGGAATTGTATTGGTTACAACGGCTATATTCAAAATCACCTGAATCATCATATGCCCCATGGCTCCTGCCGCAATCAGTGCCCCGAAAAGATCCGGTGCGTGAGATGCGATCACAAAGAAGCGCCAGATCAAAAGGAAGAACAGCAGAATAACAAGAACCGCTCCCACAAGCCCCAGTTCCTCACATATAATAGAGAAAATCATATCGTTCTGCGCCTCCGGGACAAAACCCAGCTTCTGGATACTGCTTCCAAGTCCTTTCCCGAACAGTCCTCCTGATCCGATGGCGTAAAGCCCCTGAAGGGTCTGATATCCTTTCTCATACTTCTCCGGATTCTGCCAGATCGCGATCCGCTCCAGACGGTAACTTTCCAGGCCGAGAAAGACTGCCATAAAGCCGGTCCCTGTCACCGCCATCCAGATGAACTGGCCATATTTGGGACTGGCCGTAAAAATCAGGATCACGGCGATTCCAAGAATGATTACTGCCGTGCTTAAGTTGCTTGCTCCTACAAGACCCACAACCGGCAGAGCGAAAAGCATGATCCGAAACAAGGTGGAAAGCTTTCCGATCTTCTTTGCATTTCTTGTCACAAGCCATGCCAGAAACACGATCAGAGCAACTTTGACGTACTCTGACGGCTGAAAAGAAAATGGTCCCAAAGACAGCCATCTTTTGGAACCATTGTATTCATCGCCAAACAGCATGACGGCGATGCAGAGCACAATCGCCAGAATATATCCTGGTACAGCAAGCTTCGCCCAGACATGATAATCGGTCTTTGCCACTGCATACATCCCGGCAATGCCAAGCGTTGTAGCAAATATCTGTTTTTTTAAATAATAGAAAGAATCTCCAAATTTTATCCTTCCATTATAGGAACTGGTACTGTACAGGATCACCAATCCCGTTATCACAAGTAAAAAAACGATCACCAGAAGGACTTTGTCAATTCCTCCGGACTCCGGTTTTTCCGCCTGCTTCAATCTATCCTCTCCTTACAGCGATTTTACCAACTCTTTGAATTTCTCTCCACGTTCTTCATAACTTCCGAACATATCCCAACTTGCACATGCAGGAGATAACAGTACCGCATCTCCCTCTTTTGCCTCACGGCTTGCAAGTGTCACCGCCTCTTCCAGTGTATCCGCAAACATATACGCTGTAAAGCCACACTTTCTGGCCGTCTCGGCGATCTTCTTTTTTGTTTCGCCGATCAGAATCAGCTTTTTCACTTTTCCGTGGAAACTCTCAATCCACTCATCGTATTCCGACTGCTTATCAAAGCCTCCTCCGATCAGGACCGTAGGACGGTTCATCGCAGTGATTCCCCGGATTGCAGCATCCGGATTCGTTCCCTTGGAATCATTGTAATAAGCTACGCCGTTCTTTTCCGTCACGTACTCGATCCGGTGTTCCACTCCTGAGAATCTTCGGATAACATCCCGGATCGTATCCATCGGGACGCCGTAAAGTGCCGCCATGGCGACAGCTGCCATCACATTTTCATAATTGTGTGTGCCAAGGAGCTGAAGCTCGTTTGTTTTGCACACCCGTACCTCATCCGGATTCCGGAAGATAATCTCCCCGTCCTTTAAGAAAATTCCCGTTTCCAGTTCTCGTTTACTGCTGAAGAAAAATGGAGTCGCATTCGTCTTTTCTCCAAACTCTCTGAGGACTTCATCCTCATAATTCAGTACACAGAACTCTTCTTTTGTCTGATTTTCTGTAATTGCCTCTTTGGCCTTGATGTAGTTTTCCATTGTATGGTGACGGTTCAGATGATCCGGTGTAATATTCAGGATCGCGCTGATTTTCGGAGCAAACCGGTGGATCGTCTCCAGCTGGAAACTGCTGATTTCCGCAACTGTCACACTGGCCGGTGTCATCTTCAATGCTTCCAGCGTATACGGATTTCCGATATTTCCCACAACGAAAACTTCCGGTTTGTATGCTTTCATAATCTCTCCAAGGAGTGTTGTCGTCGTCGTTTTTCCATTCGTTCCGGTAATCGCCAGCACATCTCCTTTTCCAAAGCAGCTTGCAAGTTCCACTTCTCCCCAGACAGGAATTCCGGCCTTTTCCATATCCTGCACAACCGGAAGATCAGTCGGGACTCCCGGGCTTAGCACAAGCATCCCGATCTCATCCACTCTCTCGTACGGAAATGCTCCGATTACAATCTCTGTTCTGCATCCTTCCGGAAGACGGCCTGCCACTTCCTCTCTGCTCAGCTTTTCATTTCCGTCATACAAAATCGTCTCAACACCTTCGTGCTCAAGCAGTGTTACAGCGCCGATTCCGCTTTTTCCCGAGCCAAACACAAGTACCTTTTTTCCATTACCGTCAAACATCTTCTTCCCGTCCTTTCTTATCTTACAGTGCCAGCAGCGCAATCAGACATAAAATCGCCGTTATAATTGAGAATACTGCCACAATCCTTGTCTCCGACCACCCGCAAAGTTCAAAATGATGGTGGATCGGGGCCATTTTAAAGATTCTTTTTCCGCCTGTCTTTTTAAAGTATGTGACCTGAATCATGACGGAAGCCACTTCAACAAGATAAATCAGGCCGACAATAATAATGAAAATCGGCATCTGAAGCATATAAGCCGTGGATGCCACAAATCCCCCAAGTGCCAGCGAACCCGTATCTCCCATAAAAACACTGGCCGGATAGACATTAAACAGCAAAAATCCCATCAGAGCTCCTACTACCGCGCAGGTGACCGGTTCGATCCCGCTCTTTGTTCCCACTGCGACAACCGTGAAAAAGGTAGCAACCAGCACTGTCACGCTGGAGGCAAGACCGTCCAGTCCGTCTGTAAAATTGACACCGTTTACCGTACCAATCACCGCTACAAACAAAAGCGGAATGGCAAGCCATCCAATGTTCCAGTATTTTCCCCCGGAAAACGGGATCAAAAGTGTAAGCGGTGTATTGGTGACATTGACAAGATAATAGGCAAATACTGCCGTAACTACAATCTGAAGTGCGAATTTCTGTTTTGGATACAGCCCGTCGGAACGCTTCATCACTACTTTCAAATAATCATCCAGAAAACCGATCAGTCCAAATCCAAGTGTTACAAACAGAATCGGAATGATCTTCGGATAATCTTTCACATAAAAAAGGGATGTAATGACAATCGAAGCCAGTATCATGACTCCTCCCATCGTCGGTGTGCCCGCCTTCTGAAGGTGGGACTCCACTCCCTCCACACGTTCTGTCTGCTTCATCTTCATTTTTCGTAAAATTGGAATCACGATCGGCCCCATAATCACACTCAGCACAAATGATATAAGAACCGGAATTACAAATGTATAATCCATATCTGCACCTCTTCATCCTTTGGTTTCTAAACAGGCCTTATGCCTGCGTTCAATTATAACGTATTTGCCCTGTCTTTGCAAGCTTACCGCCTGCGCTCACTCTTCTTTTTCAATTCCCAGATACGGAAGCACATCATCGAAAATCTCCCTCACGACCGGAGCTGCGATCGTTCCGCCATAATAGATTCCCTGGGGATCGTAAATGACACACATTCCCAGAACCTGCGGATCCTCGGCAGGAGCAAAACCGATAAAGGAAGAGATGTATTTATTGGCACTTCTTGGAAGCGTCTGAGATGTCGCTGTTTTCCCTCCGATGCTGTATCCTTCGATATAGGCATTTTTCCCGGAGCCTTCTGACACGACACTTTCCAGAATTTTCTGCATGGTCTTCGATGTTTTTTCCGAAACAATCCGTTTTCCCTGCTTATCGGAAAATGTCTTGATCGTCCTCCCTCTCTCACCGTCCTGTACCGATACCGCAAAGTGCGGTGTCACACGTTTTCCCCCGTTAATGAGCGAACTGACTGTCGCTGCCATCTGAACCGGCGTTACCTGGAACGACTGGCCAAAAGTCATGGTGGCAAGTTCCACCTCCCCGATATCTTCCAGCCGGTGCATGATTGTTCCTGCCTCTCCCGGGAGATCCACCCCGGTTTTTTCCATCAGGCCGAACTGCTCGAAATAATCGCAGAACCGCTCCGCTCCCAGTCTGAGCCCGATCTCCATAAAAACCGGATTACAGGAATTCTGCACTCCTTCCACGAATGTCTCCGCCCCGTGTCCTCCTACTTTGTGGCACCGGATTCTCCGATCCTCTACAATCTTATATCCAGGGCACACAAATGTATCATCCAGATCGACTACCCCTTCTTCCAGGCAGGCGCTGGAGGTGATGATCTTAAAGGTGGATCCCGGTTCATAGGTATCATTGATACACCCGTTTCTCCACATCTGATTCAGAAGTTCCTGCTTTTCTTCCTCCGAGGAGGCAGATACGCCTTCCGGCAGTTCAAACGGCTCATTCAGATTAAATTCCGGCCAGTTGACCATCGCATAGATCTCCCCGTTTTGCGGGTTCATCAGGATGATGGCCACTTTATCCGCCTGTTTTTCCTCCATCACCTTCTGTGCCATCTGCTGTGCGTATTTCTGGATATTATAATCGATGCTGATCTGAAGCGTATTTCCCGCTGACGGTTCAATCCGGTCTTCCGCTATACCTTCCAGTTCCACTCCTCTGGCATCTGTTGTCGAGAGAATTTTCCCGTTTTCTCCTTTCAGATAGTCTTCATATTTTACTTCCAGCCCGATGATTCCCTGGTTGTCTCCTCCGGTAAATCCAAGCACCTTGCTCGCCAGTTCTTCATATGGATAATACCGTTTAAAGTCTTCATCCACTTTGACCCCCGCCAGGTTCATCTCCCGGATCTTGTCTCCGGTCTCCTTTTCCACATTGGTCTTAATCCGTTCCATGGAGGATACCTTCTCCACCTTTTTCCGCACCTCGCTTTCCTCCAGTTCCAGAGTGCTGCTCAGCGCCCTGATTACTGCCTCGGGGTCTTCAATCTGACTGTGTATCACGGAAACCGTGCAGACAGTCTTGTTGGTAGCCAGCACCTTGCCGTTTCTGTCTACAATTTCCCCTCTTGCCGCTTTGATCTCCCGTTCTCTCTCATGAAGATCTTCCGCCTTTTTCTGATAATATTCCGCGTCCAAAATCATCAGATAGCAGAGCCTCCCGATCAGTCCAAGAATCATGACAGTGGCGGCAAGAAAGACAATCAGTATCTTCTTTTTATTATAGGTTTTGTTTTTCATCAAAAAACCTCACAGAAGTGATTGATATAACTTATTAATCCTTCTGTGAGGTTATTCTTTTTATTCTGTTTTTGTGATATTCAGATATGGAAATGCTTCTTCCATAATATCTGCTGCAAGGCCCGTTGCGAGATAACTTGCTGCCTGCTGCGCAAGATTCGGTTCGTCCACAATTACGTAGATCATGACCTCCGGATTTTCCTGCGGCGCATAGCCGATAAAGGAGTTCAGATTCTTTCCTTCACTTCTTGGCAGTTTTTCCGCTGTTCCCGTCTTTCCACCAATTGCATATCCTTCTACCTGGGCCGATGTTCCGCTTCCTTCCTGCACAACTCCATACATGTAGTCTTTCAGAATGTCACAGGTCTCCTGAGAAACCGTTTTTCTCGCCAGTACCGGTGTTTTTGTCTCCACTACATCTCCGTTGGCATTGCGGATCTCTTTGACAAGATACGGCTCATAATAGTTCCCGCCATTGATCAGTGAACAAAATCCGGCCGCAAGCTGTGTCATTGTCACATTAAAGTTCTGACCAAACGAGTTGGTTCCAAGGTCAATCGGCTGCATGTTGTCAGCCGAATAAAGAAGATTTGATGTATCTCCCTCTCCCGGAAGATCAATTCCGGTATATTCTCCAAACCCGAACAGATGCTGGTACCGGCAGAAATCGTCCGCACCAAGCACTTCAGCAATCTGCATCATACCAACATTGCATGAATTTTCCAAAACCTGCTTTAATGTTTCTGTCCCATGTCCGTTTCTTGCAATACAGGAAACCGGATTTGCCACTCCCTCATAGGAATAAGAACCGGTACAGACATACGTTTCATTTCCTGTCAGTTTTCCCGTCTCAAATCCTGCCGCCATTGTAAATGGTTTCATTGTAGATCCCGGCTCAAACGTGTCACTGACACAGAAGTTTCTCCAGAGCGCATTCAGAGTATCCAGACGTTCCTCATCCGTCATTGCCTCCTGCTCCTCCGTGGTATAGTACTCTGACAGATCCCTTGGATTATTCAGATCAAAATTCGGGTAACTCGCCTCAGCCAGAATGGCTCCCGTATTCGGATCCATGACGATGACGGCTGTATTTTTTGTCCCTTCTCCTTCATGGTCATTGTCCCGCAGACGCTCGTTCAATGCGAGAATATGTTTTTCGACGATCGCCTGGAGATTGGCGTCAATTGTTGTAACAATCGAATTGCCGTCCGTCGGGCTCTGTATTACACTTTCCGAACTTGATCCGGATGACAGATATCCGGTCCTCTTTCCGTCCGTTCCGTTTAATTCGCTGTTATAATATGCCTCCAGCCCGATCGTCCCAACATTTCCGGATGAGGTAAATCCGATCACATCGCTTGCCAGCGTTCCATAAGGATAAGTTCTTACATACGAATCTTCCAGTGTCACACACACAATATCGGCATTCTGATCCATCTGGCTCTGAAAGTCTCTTCCTGTCTCATAATCCACATTGGATTTCAGTATGACATATCTGCTGTCCGCCTGATCCTGCAGAATCTCCCGGAGCTCCGGCTCATCCAGTCCAAATGCACTTACAAGTGCCTCCACTGTAGCATTGATCCGTTTGTTCTGATATGTCGTTTTTGTTTCCAGAAGCCCTGCCACATCCAGAATCACATTGTAGGAGCGTTCACTTGTCGCAAGTGCCGTACCATTCGTATCCAGAATATCACCCCGTTTAAACGGGATCGTCTGACTTCCGCTTCGCATCTGGCTCATCACCTGTTTTTGGTATTCGTCTCCTTTTGTGAGATTTAAAGCCGCTGCCCTGCCTGTCAAAAAAACAAAAGCCAGTACGATTGCCGTAAACACTCCTACCAGCTTTATCTTCATTTTCTTTGGAAATTTTTTTGGAAAATGTCGGAATTCATTTCTTTTTTTTCTTTTTATCATGTAATTCCCCTTGTCAATATGCTGTTATTTATCCGATGCTTCCCCATCCTCCGGAATACTTTCATACTGTCTGATTTCATGAGTGCCTGCACTCTGATATTTCACGATCTGAGATGAATCCGCGTAGACCATTCCAAGTTCTTCAGCCCTTTCCCGGATTTCCTCCAGATTGACAGAGTTGGCAATATAGTTGTATTCCGATGTATTTTTTTCTTTCAGGCTGGTGATTTCCGTGCGAAGGCTTTCAATCTTTCTTGTTTGCTTATCCAGATCCGCCCGGACTCCCACATAATGGAAACAGACAAATAATGCCGCTGCCACTGCCCCGGCCAGAAATGTCACATATCCAAAGCCGAGTTTCATCGCTCTGCGCTGATTTTTCCTTGTCTGAGGACTCACCTGCTTTTCTTCTTCGTAACCATCTGTATTCTGCTCCACCTGTGTCTGTCTGACCCGGACAAGATTATCATACATATAGATGTCATTTCCCTGTTTTCTTTTCTTTCCTGCTGCCATACACGTTCCTTCTTTCTGTGTCTGGTATTTCCGTATTCCATCCCGTATCAGACATGTTCAAAAATACGGAGCTTTGCACTTTTTGATCTGCTGTTTTCCTCGGTTTCTGTTTCCCCCGGAAGGATCGGCTTTCTGGTGATGACCTTTCCTTTTGACTTCTTCCCGCATACACATACCGGAAAATGACTTGGACATGTACACGGATTTTCATTCCGTCGGAATGCTTCCTTTACAATCCGGTCTTCCAGTGAGTGGAAAGTGATAATACAGATCCTTCCTCCTGAATTTAATAAATCAATCATCTCATCCAAAGATTCCTTCAAAACTGTCAGTTCCTGATTCAGCTCAATCCGGATCGCCTGAAACGTCCTCTTGGCCGGATGTCCTGACATCTTCTGAAACTTCATTGGAATCGATGCTTTTATAATCTCTGTAAGCTCGCCAGTGGTTGTAATAGGACCTTTTTCCCTCGCCTGAACAATATGCTTTGCAATATTCTTCGCAAATTTGTCTTCTCCATAGTCCCGGATAATCCGAAAAAGGTCCATCTCACTGTATCCATTGACAATATCGGCAGCCGTCTTTGTCTGCCTCGTATCCATCCGCATATCGAGCGGTGCATCTTTTGTGTATGAGAATCCACGCTCTGCCGTATCCAGCTGGTAGGACGATACGCCCAGATCGAGGACAATCCCATCCACCTTGTCAATGCCTAATTCCCGGAGCCGCAGCTTCATATCACAATAATTGCTCCTTACTATTGTAACCTTCTCCCCGAAACTGCGAAGCCTGATCCCTGCCGCTTCAATCGCGGCGGCATCCTGGTCTATTCCGATAAAACTCCCCTTGTCGTTTAACCGCTTACACACTTCAAAAGCATGTCCGCCTCCACCAAGCGTTCCATCTACGTAAATGCCGTCTGGCTTGATGTTCAGACCATTTACGACCTCTTCCAACAATACTGATTTGTGTTCAAATGCCATGGCGTTCTCCTCCATCATATGATCTTAAATACTAAGGCCCAGATCTTCCATGTCACTTGCGATATCATCGATATCCGCTTCCACTTCTTCACTATGTGCATCCCAGGCTTTCTTGTCCCAGATTTCAATCTTGTCAAGGACACCTGCCAGAACTACTTCCTTTTCCAGTCCGGCATATGCTCTCAGGGCAGAAGAGATAAGTACTCGACCTTGTTTGTCAAGTTCACCATCGACAGCGCTTCCAAGAAAGAAACGTTTGAAGTCTCTGGCTTTTTTGTTTGTAAGTGGTAATTCCCGGAGTTTTTCCTCAAAGGCACTCCATTCGTCGTCCGGATACACAAATAAACAGCCGTCCATTCCCTTTGTTATCACGAAATGTTCTCCCAGACTTTCGCGAAACTTGGAAGGGATGATCAGGCGGCCTTTTGCATCAATACTATGATTGAATTCTCCGTTCAACATACAATCACCTTCTTCCAAAATGGGGATGGTCTCCACCATTTTGTACCACTTCTCTCCACTTTCTACCACTTGAAACCATTGTAAACCACACACCCTGCTTTTTCAAGTGTTTTTTCCAAAATGATTCTTAATAATTTCTTACAGGTTTTCACGTCTGTTAAGAGTCCTGCGGGCTTTTCCCGGAACAAAATAAAAGACAGTATGGATGAAACCATACTGCCTTTTCGCCTTTCATTACATAGGATCTTATTCCGTTTCTTCTGTGCCGCTCAGGCCATTAAGATATTCCTCAAACGCGGAATAATCAGCTGTCACACTTGCTCTCGGTCTGCTCTCTTCAATCTTCTGATATCCGGAAAATCCGATCCAGACAACAATCAGTACAATAATCACTGCCGCCAGAGCCGTCTTCAGACGGAACAGAAGCTTTTTCTTTTTCTCTTCCTTTTTTCTTTTTTCCCTGTTATTTTTATAAGAATCTGCTTTTGTCAGGCTCATATCTGTTACTCCTTTTGCACTCAACTGGTATACATGATAACACATTCACCATGCAAATACAAGTTTTGAATCCTGATTTCACATTTCTTACACAATCTCCGTCTGCATTATACGGCAATGATCACACCGCCATCATTGGCATACATACTGCTGACTCCTCTTGTATCGAGCACAATGACCTCTTTAAGCGGAATCCTCTTCTGGAGCATTTCCTTTACAAGCTCTGCCCGTGCCGGACAGTTGCAATGCGCAATACCGAGAATCTTTTCCTCCGGTTGGACAATCTCCTCCACCACGCGGTCCACCATTTTAACAAGTGCTTTGTTAATGCCTCTGGCCTGCCCATGCTGGATAATGATGCCCTGCTTTGTCGCCCCCATAACAGGCTTGATATTCAGCACCGATGCCGCCAGCGCTTTCAATCCGGTGAGTCTTCCGTTTTTTCTGAGGGTTTCCAGTGACTCCAGAACAAAATACGTATTCTGTCCGTCGATGTATGTCTCTACCGCATCGATAACCTCCTGAAAGGTCATCCCCTGCTCTTCACATTCCATAATCTTTTTTGCTATCAGCGTCTCTCCTACCGATGCAGACCGTGAGTTAAATACATAGATGTCTTTTTCGCCATACTCTTCCAGGAACAGGTTCTTTCCCAGCACAGCACTGTTGTAAGAGCCGCTCAGCTCTGCGGAAAGTGTCACCACATAAACCCGTTCGGCTTCTCCCTGAAATGCTTTCATATAGGACTCCGGAGATGGACAGGATGACTTTGGACATTCACTGCATTTTGCTACCCGCTCCAGAAAATCCGCCTGATCAAATGTCTCATCATCTACGACAAGATGTCCTCCGACATTCAATATCAGCGGAGCTGTAAAAATCTTTCCCGAATTTTTCATCTCAGGTGTCAGTTCTCCGCAGCTGTCTACAATCACTTTATAACTCATTTTTATTCCTCCCACATTCCATGGTGTGATTTTTGCATCTATAATATGTAGTTTTCAATACTACTTTATTCATCATAACACAAACCCGTGGGAAAGAAAAGATATTTTATCTGCGTATTTTAATTTTTCCCGATACATTCAGGACAATCCCCATTTCAATCATCAAAAACAACGCCGAAGTTCCTCCGTAACTGATAAACGGAAGCGTGATGCCGGTCGTTGGAATCACATTCAGAACAACAGCGACATTCAGAATAACCTGAATCGCGATGTGCGCGAACACCCCAGTCACAATAAGAGATCCGTAAAGATCCGGCGCATTCTGTGCAATAAACATCAGCCGGTAAAGAAGCATGCCAAACAATACCAGAACGACAATCAGGCCGAAGACTCCCAGTTCCTCGCAGATGATGGAAAGAATCATATCATTCTGCGGCTCCGGAATGACCATTTTCTGGGCGCTGTTTCCAAGACCTTTTCCAAAAAAGCCTCCGCTTCCGATTGCCAGAAGTCCCTGCATCGTCTGAAATGCTCCGCTCTGGGCATACTTTTCAGGATCTACCCAGGAAAGGATTCTCTGAAGCCGGAAATTGCCGCTGGACTCCAGAAGTCTTCCAAGGATCTGGCCTGCAATCAGCCCCCCGATTACAATTACAAAAAAAGCAATCGCAATTTTCTTCGTCCTTGGATACGTTACAAAAAAGATGACTGCTGCAATTCCAAATACGATAACCGCAGTACTCAGATTCTCCGTCAGGACGAATACACCTGCTGCGGCAAGTCCTCCATACAGAAAAATCCTGAACGCCCCTTTTTTCGTATAAGCCTCTTTTCCAAGAGAGCATATGATATAAGGGATAAACAAAATCACGGCGATTTTGGTCACCTCGGACGGCTGCAGCTGCTGCCTGAAAGGAAGCTGAATCCATCTTCTCGCCCCGTTTGCCTCAATTCCCAGCGGTGTCTGAACAAGCGCCATCAAAATAAAGGAAATCACATAAAGAGCCTTGGCGTATCTCGCATAAAGATGATAGTCAATCTTTGTCACCACGTACATCACGACAAGTCCCAGAGCGCTGATCATCAGCTGCCTTCTGAAATAGTACGTACCGTCCCCGTCATAGTCAATCTGCGCCGAATAATAGCTTGTACTATAAAGCATAATCAGTCCAAAACAAAGAAGAAAGATCAGCACAGCTACGAGCCCGTAATCAAAGTAGGAATATTCTACTTTACCTGTCATTTTCTTCTGGCGTATCATTCGTTTTCTTTTTAGTCTTTGACGTTGATCCATATCCATTCACTCCATATTTTTCATTTATACTGCCCCGATGATTTCTTATTATATCCGTATTGACGCGGAAAAACAACCTTCTCCCGGAAATGAATTGTAACTTTCACTTTGTTTTCCCATATGATAATCTTAGAAAAAAGATTGAAAGGAGTTTCAGAATGCAAAATTATTATCAGCGCCCTCCGTTCCGCCAGCCTTATAAGAATCAGGATCACACGGGAAAGAGCATCTGCGGCGCGAAAGAAAATCTGAAAAAAGAGTTTCCTGTTGCAATGGCTTATGTCCCGTGGCAGCGCTATATGGAACCTTACCCGGTTTGCAGGGCCTTTATACGGGGGACTATTTTCGAGGAGCTCGACAAACCGTTTCTTGGCAAAGGAGGCTGCTGTTCATGAAAAACTTTCCTTCACGAAAAGAGCTTTTAAACCATATTAACACTGTCAGCTTTGCTGTAAATGACATTCAGCTGTATCTCGACACACATCCGGATGACGAAGAAGCACTCGCCTTTTTTCACAAATATAAAGAGCAGCGTATCAAGGCGCTGGAAGAATATGCAGCATGTTATGGTCCTCTCACCATTGACAGTACGGACGAATCATGCGGGGACCGCTGGAACTGGATCAACGAACCATGGCCATGGCAGGAAGGAGGATGCTGATTTATGTGGAATTATGAAAAACGTCTTCAGTTTCCGGTAAAAATTTCAAAACCGGATCCAAAAGCGGCCCAGATTATCATCAGTCAGTTCGGAGGCCCTGACGGAGAGCTTGCAGCATCCATGCGCTACCTCTCTCAACGGTATACCATGCCTTACAAAGAGGTTACCGGAATTCTGACCGATATCGGAACCGAAGAATCCGCTCCGATTTCTTATTTCTTTTTTGTCTTTCTTTGTCTTTTTCCGTCTAAAAATGTCGTATTTATATTTCCCGGCTTTTCTATATTATAATAGAACATTATGGTGTTGTCTCAGATGTAAGAGAAAGGAGAATCATGGAAAATCTTTCGCAGCTGATTCACAGGCTGGGTATCAATGCCACTTACCGCGGGTATCACTACCTCTACAGAGCAGTCATTCTTGCCCTGTCCAATGAAGAGTATCTTCTTTCCATCACAAAAAAGCTGTATCTTGATATCGCTTCTTATTATCATACTCCGGTAAGTAATGTAGAACGAAACCTCCGTACAGTAATCACGATTTGCTGGGAACGTGGAAACAGAGAGTTTTTAAGTCAGATTGCCTCCTATCCTCTTGGCTTTAAACCTTCTGCCGGAGAATTCATTGATATCCTTGTTGCTTATTGCCAGGAACATAACATCAGACATTGATCCGGTTACATATTGTTCATGCTTTTTTCAAATCAGAAACATATTTTTTTCATATTCTTCCTGTATATTAAAACACATAGAAAGCAAAACCTTTCTAAGTAAACAATTTTCTTTTTCATAATTCAGCCGGTACATTTTGTACCGGCACTCCTCATTTTTGGACCTCTTTTTCATATCTTCTCTTTTTTATTCATAAATTTCTACAAAACAGTTAACAGGATGATTTTTTTGTCTTATTGCATGTATCTTAGAAAATCCCGAAAAGATCTGGAAATGGAGCGTCTTCACCCGGGGAGCACACTTCTCCGGCATGAATCCGTTCTGAGATCCCTTGCCGACTCCATGTCTCTCCCCGTCCTGAAAATCTACCGGGAAGTCGGATCCGGAGATACGATCTCCGGCCGTCCCGTAATGAAACAGCTGCTTTCCGAGGTAGAACAGGGAAAGTGGGAAGGTGTCCTGGTTATGGAAATTGAACGTCTGGCAAGAGGCGACTCTATCGATCAGGGGATCGTAACACGGACTTTTCAGTACAGCGGCACGCGGATTATAACCCCGTACAAAATCTACGAACCGGAAAATGATTTTGATCTGGAGTATTTTGAATTCAGTCTCTTCATGTCCCGCAGAGAGTATAAAACAATCAACCGGCGGATGCAGGCCGGAAGGCTCGCCAGTATCAAAGAGGGAAAATACGTCGGGAATATTGCCCCGTACGGATATGACCGTATTCGTCTTCCTGACCGGAAAGGTTTTACACTCTGCCCGAATCACGAATCTCCTGCTGTCCGTCTGATTTTTTCTCTTTACGGCGAAAATTCCTTCACTATTTCCGAAGTTGTCGGTGAACTGAACCGTTCCCGCACTTACCATCCCCGGAAAGCCCCTGTATTTACCTATTCCTCCGTTCACGATATACTGGATAATCCTGTCTATATCGGGAAACTTCGCTGGAATTACCGGAAGACTTCGCCAAAACTGAAGGATGGAATTCTTACTGCACACCGGCCAAGGCAGAACGACTATCTCATTGTCCAGGGTCTTCATCCCGCCCTGATCTCCGAAGACCTGTTTTTTACTGTTCAAAAGCGTCTTCATCCTTATTCGGAGCAGAAGAACTCGCCCATATGGAAATGATCTGTGCCATTGTCCATCAGCTGACAAGAAACCTGTCCCCGGAAGAAATTGAGCGTTCCGGATTTGCCACATATTATGTGGACCATACACTGGCTCTCTGGCCTCAGGCCGCAAGCGGAATGCCATGGACCGCCACTGTATTCCAGTCCAAAGGGGATCCGATCACAGATCTTCACGAAAACCTTGCAGCAGAGCAAAAAGCCCGTACAACTTATGATAACATTCTCCGTCTGATCGATGATCCGGATATCATCGCCCCGATCCGTTTCTTAAGAGAACGCGAAATTGTTCATTATCAACGTTTCGGCGAATCACTCCGCATTGTAACCGACCATCTCGACAGTAAGAACTTCTATGCGTTCAACCCTGAATTTGACAATCCGGCCTGCCGATCCTGACCGGGGGCATGGTGCCGGAAGCATTTTTCTCTCAAAAAAACGGGAGTGTGTTGTTTACACACTCCCGTCTCCATACCAGCCGGAGGCACCTTGTTATTTCATCAGCTTTTTAATCGTCTCACACAGTTCGTCTACACATTCTACATTCCCTTCCTGGATATCCTTCACCACACAGGAATGAATATGTTCAGAAAGGAGTGTTTTATTAAATCCATTCAACGCTGCCTGAATGGCCTGAACCTGAACAAGAATATCAATACAGTACCGGTCCTCTTCCAGCATCTTTTTAACTCCACGCACCTGTCCCTCTATTCGGCTCAGGCGGTTGACCAGATCCCGGTATTCTTTTCCTTCCCTGTGTTTTTTCTTCTCTTCTTCCATCCTGTTTCCTCCGCTTCTTTTCATTCGGCCTGCTTTTTTCTCCGGATCAGTCCTGCAATTATACCCTGACCCGGTATATAATCATACTACATTGCAGATGACCGTTTGTCAAGTAGCTCTCCTTTATTTCGGACGCGAAAAAACGCCGGCATTACTCTGGCGGCGTCTCTTCCTTTTAGCTTAACTGTTCTGTCAACGTGACATCCACTTCTTTTTCGTTGTATTCTCCCTGACCTGCCGGGAACTGTACCGTCAATGTCACGGTCTCGCCAATTCTGTAGTAACTCAGCTGTTCCTGAAGGCTTTCCATATTGTTGATACCGGATCCTTCTATACCGGTGATAATACAGCCTTTGGTAATTCCTGCTTTTTCTGCTCCTCCATTTTCCATTACTCTGGAAACATAAACACCTTCCGGCATTCCAAACTGTTCCGAACTCTGAGAATCTACATTTGTACCTTCGATGCCGATATATCCTCTCTGAGCTTCCGGAACCTGCGTTCTCGTCTCTTTATTCATCAGACCGGTAATGATATCTGTCACATCGGAAATTGGAATCGCATATCCCATACCTTCTACAGCTGAGGCATTTACTTTCACCGTATTGATTCCAATTACTTCTCCCCGGATATTAAGAAGCGCGCCTCCACTGTTTCCCGGATTGATCGCGGCATTTGTCTGGATCAGTTTGCTGTCAAATCCCTCCATCTCGATCTCTCTGTCCTTGGCACTGACAATTCCGTTTGTCACGGACTGTCCATATCCAAGCGCATTTCCGATTGCAATGACTTCTTCTCCAACCTGAAGTTCATCAGAGTTTCCCAGTACGGCAACTTTAATACCATTCTTTGTTTCATCGCCGATCTGACGGATCGGAACAGCTACCACCGCCAGATCTTTTGTGGAGTCTGTCCCTTTGACACTTGCCTCCACACTTGTTTCATCATTGAACGTGACTGTCAGTGTTGTACTTCCCTCCACTACATGATTATTTGTAACAATCATCAGTTCCGAATTATTTTGACCGACAATAATACCGGAGCCGACACTTGTCTGTGTTTGTTCTCTTGTTCCTCCGAAGAAATCCTGTACCTGCTGTACACTCATATTCTGAATGGAAACAACAAACGGCATGGAATTGGCTGCGATCTGTGTGATATCAGATCCCTGCAGCTCTTCCCCCGAATCCTCCTGTGTCTGTACTGTCTGTACCTGTGCCGAATTCTGTGAACTTCCGTTTCCGGTTCCAAGTATTCTTCCCGATATATAATTTACACCCTGAAAAGTAAGACCTCCGACAACCCCAAACAGGACAGCAAGGCCCGCAACTTTCCCTACAACAGCCTTATTTACTTTCTTCTTCGGTCTTTTCGGGTTCTCGTTCGAAAACGATCCGTTCCCGGACGGTTCCGGCCCCGGATTGTAATATTCATACTCTTGATTCATAACATTTATCCCCTTTCCAACAGGTTACCCATTACTTTTTCTTTCCGATAGTCAGTCTATCGAAAAAATGTGTATAATTTGTGATCAATTCATAAAAAAAGGCTGAATTCCCATTTTGCGGAAATTCAGCCTTTTCTCTATTCGACTGTTACAGATTTTGCAAGATTTCTCGGCTTATCCACATCACAGCCCCGTCCGACTGCCACATAATAGCCAAACAGCTGCAGTGGAATGATGGCAAGAGAATTTGTAAAATACTTGTTGGTCTTCGGAATATAGATCACATAATCTGCCGCTTTTTCCACATCGATATGCCCCTCATTGGTAACCGCCATGACAAAAGCTCCTCTTGTCTTGACTTCTTCGATGTTGCTGATCATCTTCTTGTACAGATTTTCCTGCGTCAGAAGCGCTGTGACAAGTGTTCCGTCTTCAATCAGAGAGATCGTTCCATGTTTCAGCTCGCCGGCTGCATATGCTTCGGAATGAATGTACGATACTTCTTTCAGCTTTAATGACCCTTCCATGGAAATCGCGTAGTCAATGCCTCTGCCTATGAAGAAAATACTTTTTGCCGCCAGATAACGGTTGGCAAATTTCTGAATCCTGTCTTTGTTGTTCAAAAGCATCTCAACCTGAGCCGGAAGCTTCTTCAGATCCTCAATCATCTCCGCAAGTTCGCCTTCCGAAATCGTTCCTCTTACATGCGCAAACTTCATTGCCAGAAGATAAAGCGCAATCAGCTGGCAGGAGTAAGCTTTCGTTGTTGCAACTGCAATCTCAGGTCCCGCCCATGTATACATTACGTTGTCAGCCTCCCGGGCAATGGAACTTCCTACCACATTTACAATTCCAAGTACCTTGCAGCCTTTTTCTTTTGCCTCTCTCAGTGCGGCCAGAGAATCGGCCGTCTCTCCGGACTGGCTGATTACAATAACAAGTGTCCCATCTGTCAGAATCGGATCACGGTACCGGAACTCGGACGCCAGATCTACTTCTACCGGAATTCTTGCCATTCCTTCAAAAATGTATTTGCTTGTCATTCCCGTATGGTACGCGGATCCACATGCCACAATCACAATTTTCTTTACTGCGCGGATTGCCTCATCATCCATTCCAAGCTCTTCGATTTCGATCCTGCCATCTTTGATCCTCGGAGAAAAGGTGTCAGCGATCGCTTTCGGCTGTTCGTACATCTCCTTCAGCATGAAATGTTCGTATCCGCCTTTTTCCGCCGCGTTCGCATCCCAGTCAATATGGACCGGCTCTTTTTTCAATGGTTCTTCATCTACCGTGAAAAACTCCATATTTTGTTCGGTAAGCCTTACAATTTCCTCATTTTCAATGAAATAAACATCTCTTGTATATTTTAATACTGCCGGCACATCAGAAGCAATAATACTTCCTCCGTCCGTATGTCCGACAATCAGCGGACTGTCCTTGCGGACCGCATATAACTCATTCGGATGATCTTTAAAGATAATTCCAAGGGCATAGGAACCTTCCATCCGGTGCATAATCTTTGTCACTGCTTCCAGCGGATTTCCTCTATAGTAATAATCCAGAAGATGTGCAATGACCTCGGTATCTGTCTCTGATACAAACCGGTATCCTTTACTTTCAAGTTTCTTTTTCAGCTTCAGGTAATTCTCTATAATTCCGTTATGTACAACTACAATTGTCTCTTCACTGTTCAAATGCGGATGTGCATTTGTATCGGACGGTGACCCGTGTGTCGCCCAGCGTGTATGTCCGATCCCCAGTGTACCCGGAAGCATCCTGCCATCATGTGTCAGTTCACTCAATACCTTAAGTCTTCCTTTCGTCTTTGCAACATTGATAGATTCTCCATCAAAAACTGCAATTCCTGCAGAATCATATCCTCTGTATTCCAGCTTTGACAGTCCGTCCAGCAGAATCGGTGCAGCCTCTTCTTTTCCAATATATCCAACTATTCCACACATATTTCTCCTCCATTTTGCACAATCAACCGTTTTTTTTATACTTTTGTATCACGTGCACTATTTTATCATCTTCCGGAATAGATGTAAAGCATTATTTTGTTCCTTCCACGTCCGAAAATTACACCAAAACACAAAACAGCAGGAAAAATCCTGCTGTTTTTGTATCTTGACAATTTCCTACAGATCAATAAAGTCTATGGAAAAATCATCGTCATCATCATTATTCTGCTCGTTGTTCTTTTTACTACGTCTGGATTTTTTAGACGGCTTTGTATCTTCATAATCCTCTTCAAAGTCATCGTAATCCGAATCATAGTCACTGTCTTCATCGGACTCTTCTTCATCCTCGTAATCGTCTTCGAAGTCCTCATAGTCGTCGTCATAATCCTCAAACTCTTCGTCTTCGGACTCGTCATACTCCTCGAAGTCTTCGTCACCGTACTGCTCAAATTCATCGAACTGCTCTTCAGGCATCTGAATCTCCGGAAGATTTTCCGCGCTCTCTCTGCTCTCGCTTCTGCGCTCCGATCCTCCCGGTCCGTCGGAACCTTTTTTCTTTGTCAGTTCATCCAGTTCATCATACACATCATCCAGCTCCAGATTTCTGCGGTGAAGCTTCACTGCCAGAATAATAATCAAGAGAAGCAGAACAAGGAATGCAAATCCGGCTCCGATCATCACTACATCCACATGATCCTGTACAAACGTCGAAACTCTTCCGAAAATACCGCTGTCGGAATTTGTACCTGAAGCCGTTGTTGTTACATCATCACCGTAGTACTGATATGTCTGATCGGTAGAATCATAACGGTAAAGCGCACGGTCTCCGGATGCATTCAGCGCGTTCATCAGATAGTATCTGCTGTTTTTGCTGTCCTGCCATGCCGGCAGTGTCTGTGTATCGGAGATATCCAGCTCTACTTCCTGATATCTTGCCGGAAGTGTCACATCTCCTCTGTCACCGAGCAGAATCAGTGTACTGCCGGAAGTCAATGTCACAATCTGAATCGGGGAAGCTGTATTATCTTCGGAATTATAAAGGAAAAACGCTCCGTCATTGTTTCCGTCAAGAAGATAGACCAGCTGTGCACTGCCGTTTTCCTGTGAAGCTCCCGTAACTGTCTCTCCGCCAACTGTAATATCTGCGGAAACAAATCCGGCCGGAAGCTCACTGTCAGGGTAGCTGCTTGCAACTGTGTATTCCGTATCATTGACTGTCAGGGTAACTCCGCTCGCCTGGGCAGTAGTAGAGGAAGATGCAGCCGTTCCGTCTCCTTCTACGATCTGAACATCTGAATATCCCGGAGGATCAAGCAGGTTCAGCGTATCGCCGTTCGCGTCCGTAACTTCCGCGCTCTCCTGTTCCAGTCTGGTCTCACCCTGGAGCAAAGCCTCAAACTGCATGTCAAAATCGAGCCGGCTTCCGTCTACAGATCCGGAGTAAACAAGCGTCCCGTCTCCCTGATCTGTCACATTATCATCTCCGCCCACATACCTCATGGCTGTGCTGTCGTAACTCATCGTAAGATCGACCTGGCTGAGATTTCCGTCACGATTCACCACGCTTCCTGTTATGGTGAAAGTCTCACCGACACTGATTCCCTCCAGATCTGTAAAGAAAATCAGCCCATCCGCCGCGTTTACAGCCAGACTGGCACATGGTACTACCAAACATACTGCCAGCAGCATGGCTGCCAATCGTTTCATCAATTTCATATTTGTACCTCTTCTTTCGTCTCAGATTTTATTTACATACATAAGATTATGATACACGTTTTATTATAAAATGTCCAGAAATTCTCTTATCAATTCCCTTACATTTTCCTTAACTTTCTATTGCTCCATTCCCGCAATTAATCTTGCATACATTTCTCTGAGTCCAAACTCGGGTTTCCATCCAAGCCCGCGGAGTTTTCCTGCGTCCAGATGCATTTTCACATCAGGGGCATAGCCGAATGTTCTTGCGTCTTCCGGTATATCAAAAACAACCTTTGATTTCCCTCCTCCGAATTCTTCTGCCACCATTTTTGCCATATCTGCAATGGTAGTTGTCGTCTCCTCGTTGCAGATATTATACGCCTGACCGTTTTCCCCTTTACAGAGAAGAAGTGCGAGAGCCCTGATCACGTCTGTCGTATAACAGTAGTTTCCGTTTGATTTACCTTCTGTATGAAGTACGATATCCTCGCCCTTTACCGCGCTTCTTGCGAACTGGGCGTAGACACGGTTGTCACTTTTCAGCACACCCGCTCCGAATGTCTGGGCAAGTCTGGCAATCCGTACCGGAACTTTGTATTCATCCGCATAGGCAGCACAGAGACATTCTGAAATCCGTTTCCCTTCCGAATAGCTGCTCCGCACATTCAGAACATCAATATACCCCAGATCCTCTTCGGTCACTCTCTCAAGTGAAGGATCCGGCCTCCCGTACATTTCCATTGATGACAGATAGACCATTCCTTTGCACTGTTTCTCCTTTGCAAGTTCCAGAACATGTTTTGTTCCCCGGTAGGATGTCTCAATGGTCTCCACCGGCTGATCCACAAAAAGCTTGGAAGTTGTAACGCTTGCAGTATGGAGAATATAATCAATGTCATCCGGAACTTCAAGCGGTTTTCTCAGATCTCCTTCTACCAATTCCAGATGAGGATTCGTCAGGGCCGCCTCAAATACTTCCTCCGCTTTTTTTCTATTCCGGATCATTCCAATGACAGAAATCTTTGTATCATGCGTTTCGTTGTATCTCAAACATGCTTTTACCGTAAGCGAGCCGATCAGTCCTGTGGCTCCGGTAATCAGAATCCTGCTTCCGGCCAGTTGTTGAAAAAATGGATCTTCTGTGATCCGTTCCATATCTTCCCGAATGATCTGATTCATGATATTCCCTCCGTTTCAAACTCCAAAAAGCTGTGAATTTTCATCCGCTTCAATTAATGCCTTAAACGTATAATAATCCATCGGCGTAGTGATTTTAATATTCTCCATCGGTCCTTCTACAAGATGAAGATCGCTTCCGTAAAAGGACATCATAGATGCCGAATCAATAAATTCTCTTCCTTCTTCTTTCGCCTGTTGATGCCTTTTCAGAATTTCATCCAGATAAAAGCACTGCGGAGCTCTTGCCAGCATACAGTCTGAACGCTCAATGATCTGCTCAACTGTTTTTTTATCACTTGATCTGAAAATTGTCTCAATTGCCGGAGCTGTAGTAATCGCACTCCTGGTTTCCACAACTTTCTGTATACAGTTTGAAATCAGCTCCTTGTTTATTAAAGGTCTGACTCCATCGTGGATCAGGACAATTGCCCTGTCCCCGTCCGCAATTTCCCCGGCGGCACAAAGTCCATGGTAAATGGACTGCTGCCCGGTTTCTCCACCCGGCACAATTTTTTTCACTTTGTCAAGATGATACTTCTCTGTCAGATCTTTTAAAAAAGGAATCCAGTCTTCCACACAGGCAACCGCGATTCCGTCGATTTCACTGTGATTCTGAAAATGCTCCAGTGTATATACGATAATTTCTTTTCCATACAGCCTTAAAAACTGTTTCGGAAGGGCCTTGCTGTTCATTCTTCTGCCGATTCCTCCGGCAAACACTACTGCAATATGTTTCATCTTTCTACCGCACCTTTCCTATCTTTTTCCAAGCCGTTTTTTCAAAAATATAAATCTGACATATACTTTGGAAATACTCAGAAGCGCACTGTATCTGCCCTTTACGAACAGACGGACAACTCCTTTTTTGGTCAGCGGCAGATTCTGATCGGCTCCCTTTTTCTGCACGTCATGGAATACCTTGCTCTTTTTGAGTTTCCGCATAAATGCTGCCACTTCTTCCTGAGACATATCATTGTCTTTTCTGCTGAGCAGCATCAGAAATTCAATCAGATATTCCGCTGATCTTCTGATCCAGTCCGAATGAAAATCGTCACTTTCTTTCAGATGCTGGAACAGACCGTATTCCGCTTCTGCCGACAGCAGTCCGGAATAAAGCATGTTCCGGTTGAATTTCTTGAATGTGCTGTGTTCAAAACGCTGGAAATACCGGTAGCCTATATGCGGATTCAGCACCTGTCTCCGTGCAAGCCTGAAGATCTCATAATTGAGTACACGGTCTTCGAATCCGCATTTGATTTCTGTATTGAATTTCAGATGATGCTCCTGCCACCAGCTTCTTCTGTACATTCCATTCCAGATATAACTGAAATAGCGTTCTTTATCCGCAATGGCATAATACCTGGCAGCCTTACTCTGATCGAATACTCTTAACTTTTTGAATACATTCGCACGTTTTTCCACGTATCCGCTTTCAAAAGATTCTTCAATGCTGCATCCGTATTTCACAACATCTGCGTCATATTTTTTTGCAAGCGCATAATTCTCCGACAGCACATGGTCTGCCAGTTCATCATCATTATCAATAAAAACCAGGTACTCTCCTCCGGCGTGCTCCACCGCGAAATTTCTCGTGGCACAGATTCCTTCATTTTCCTTATGAAATACCCGTACTCTCGGATCATCCTGATACCGGTCACAGATGTTTCCACTGTTGTCTTTTGACCCGTCGTCCACAAGAAGCAGTTCCATCTCTTCTATATCCTGATTCAAAACACTTTTGATTGCGGTCTCCAGATATTCTTCGGAGTTATACACCGGCATGATCACACTGACTTGTATTCTGCTCATTTTCTTTCCTCCAGATTATTCGTATTTGCGGACTGTCGCTCTTAATTTTCTTTCCAGCAGGGTTTTATAAAATCTGGCAATCATTGTAACCGTTCTGTCATGTCCCTTTACAAATTCATGCAGAATGACCGCTTTCTTCCGGTCCTGTGCCCAGATTCTTTTAAAGAGTTCGCGGCTCATCCCATACTGGAATGCCGGCACATCATGAAGCTTTCTGATATAGCCTGTCCTTTGTTTCATATTCCAGTTACAGTTTCTATGATACAGCTGCACAAGAACCGGAATCAAATGATGCTTGGCACTGCTCAAAAGTGCTTTGTCACTTTTCCGGTCAATTCCCATTTTTTCCAGTACTTTCTCTTCAATCACGGCCGAACGGACCAGCCCGTTCAGACTTTCAATATTAAATACACTGGATGTACTGGTAGCATATCTCTCATAGTGTTTAAAATATACACCGGTGTTAGTCGCAAAACGGTTTACACAAGCCAGGAACTCAAGACAGAAAGCAGTATCTTCCTCTCCCTGTTTGAACTCGGTTCTGAAATGAATCTGATGCTTCTGGATCACTTCCCTCCGGAACAGCCCGTCCCATACAGGGGAAAATACATTCTTATCCCTGAGTTCGAAATATGCTTTTTTCAGTTCTTCACGGTCATAAAATTTCTTCTGCAGTTCTCTGACATCCTTTTTCAGAAGATTCCCGTTTTCATCGATCGTCTCCGCAATACGGCCTGATTTTACAAGATCCGCATCGTATTCTTTTGCCACTTCATAATTGTCGCTCAGCCACCCCGGAAGACAGTCATCATCCTGATCGGCAAATGCAATATACTCTCCTCTGGCTGCATTCAGACCGGTATTCCTTGCCCCGCATATGCCCTGATTTTTCTGATGGATCACTCTGACTCTCGGATCCATCTGCGCAAATTCATCACACATTTTCGCAGAGCCATCTTTTGATCCGTCATTAACCAGAATCAGTTCCAAATCATCTAGGGACTGATCCAATATTGTTTTTACCGTTGTTTCTAAAAATTTTTCGCCGTTGTACACCGGCATGATTACACTTACTTTCATCATCAATCTTCCTCTGGATTTACCTGTTTTGAATTCTGTTTTTAACTTCCTGAATCATCACTTTTATAAAATCCCGTTTCCAGATTACGTATATGATATACATACACAGATACAGAACGGTTGAAAGCCAGGATTCTATATTCCAGCTCAGAAGAATAAATCCTCCTGCCAGAACACATTCGGCAGTCATGTCTTTCCACAAAGAGAAACGAAGAGTTTTTGCCAGCAGGCTTTCTCCGATACAGCAGCGGATTCCCATCAGTACCGGAAGCATTGCAATCGCCAGCGTCAGATTATCCAGCACATAAACCGAAATTCCGGTTGCCACCAGTGTAATCGCCACGGAAATCCAGTTGATAATCATAAACTCTTTTTCTTTTCTCAATGCTTTTAAATATGTGCTGATCAGCAGCGTTAATTTGCTTTCAAATACACACATCGGGAACAGCAGTGCCATATACCGGAGACTTTCCGCATATTTCGGAAGCCACCAGGACAGTATGACACGCGCCGGATAATAGATAATCAGAAGTCCCAGAACGAAAATCATCAGAATATTTCTCATCTTCACATAAATTTCAACATAATGATTTTCATCCATGTTTTTCAGCATCGGATAGATTACAATGCTGACAGCACTGATAAAGGCAAGCAGCAGATTAGATGCTGTAATTGTCAGTGATACCCTTCCGAAAACTTCAACGGACCAGTGGTTCTCTATCGCAAATCTGACAATACCGACAAGGAGCTGGCCTGCAATATTGGCAATCATCAGTTTAATACCGATGGACACATTATCCCATGCCTCACGGATCCCGCCTGCCCAGTCAAGCATTTTCCCCTTCACGATATCTTTACATTCTCTTGAAAGCAGAACAAGAGTCAGACCTCTTGCAAACAGATCTGCCCCTATCAGTATCTGAAAGCTTCTGACACCCGCAATAAGAAATCCGATCACCAGAAGCGCGTATACAATTTTTTCCAAAAGGTAGTTTCTGGCATAGTCTACAATTCTGTTTGTCGTCTGCAGAAGATACTGAAGAAATGTCCTCGGAATCTGAAGCACACAGCATAATGCCACTGCCAGAAGGACCATTTCCCGGTTTGAATCCTCGCTGAACAGAATTGTACAACCTGCGAAAACCGCTGCAAGCACAATTTCAAAAATTGTCAAAAGCCAGAACTGTGAGTGAAAATAGCCTTTATCCAGCTCTTCATACTTTTTCCCGCCAAACTTCAAATATACTCCGTCTGCCCATCCGAAGTGGAAGAAACCGACATAAGATGCATAAAACAGATACAGCTGCCAGTATGAATATTCTTTCACTCCAAGTATTTTCGGAACAAACAGCACCAGAATCAAAGAAACCAGAGTGTTTGTCCCGTTTGCCACTACGGAATATGATAGGTTTTTAATTAGTTTTCCTGTTTTCATATCCTACGCCCTTTTTCGTTGTCTATATTCTTTCAGAAGCTGCGGAATTTTTAATACCACTAAATAGCTGACAATCATATAAATAAACAGATTTACAGTTCCAACCGCAACATATGCAGAAAAGAACTTTTCTTCTATGGCCTGAATAACCAGCGGATACGCAAAGATCGCATATACAATCATCGGGCCTTCCGACGACTGTTTCTTCACGAAGTTATAAAAGAATCCATAGAATACTCCCAGATAGAACTGTACAATATAAAGTCCCACATAGCCAAAATCATTAATATATCTTCTCAGCGAAGTAAATACATTCCCTTCCACACCGTTAAAACTGATAAATTCCAGTGCCATGTTCATGCTGACATCACTCATTCCCAGTTTATTCAGCACGGCATAAACTCCGTACAAAGTTTCACTTCCAACGATCTGTGAAACCGGAATATGATTTGCGATGTAATGATCCAGAGACGGAATCGAAAGTCCCGTATAAAACGCGATCGTATCCACAATAGAAGCCAGATTAAACCGGTTTGCAGCCATCCCGAGGAAAATAAACAGTACAAGGAAAAGCGCAAGCGCTCCCCCGCCAACAAGAGCAATCTTCCAGATATTAATACTTTTCCAACGGTTCTTTTTACTGCACATCAAAAGATACAGCATGAGATAGTACGCAATCCACTCGATGGCAAATCCACGGGTCACTGTTCCAACCGCATAGATGCCAAATCCCAGCACAACGGGAACGGCATAGAGACAGTCAGTCTTTTTGAATCTGCGGTACACAAAATTGTGGAGAGCCGCCCATCCGAAAATATAAGATAGCGCCTTTGAAAAAACAAGAATATGATTCAGCCCTCTGCTTCTGCTGTAGCCTTCCTGCAAGGTCATCCTTCTTGCATAGGTCATCATTGCTCCGTATCCTTCCGCATTTCCGCCCTGTACTGACAATACATAAATTGTACGGAAGGCGTATAGAAGAAATACACACATAAGAAGAATAATGACAATCGTGAGTCCCGTCGGTATCTCAACTCTGTCCAGACGGATTTCCGGCTCTTTCTTAAACAGGCACCTGCAGACTTTTTTTGAAAAGACCTCTCCAGCCCCGAATATAAGAAGCGCGGAAATAATAATAAATACCGTCACATATGACAGGGAAAACTGCCATTTTGACATATAAACTACTGCTACTCCGGTACTGATCAAAAACATGATCGTGGAAACAGCAAACGGAGACAAAATATCCTTTCTGGATATGATCAGGGCTATGATCAGCAGGAGACATAACGCTGCCAACAATACATAACTGCTCATAAGCATCCCTTCTCCTTTGCCTATCTTGCCGTCTTATCGCTTCTGATAACCTTGATTCCGAAATACGTTGCTGATACAAGGATACCAAGAACCGCACCTACGCCCAGTTCCAAAATCGTATTGACCTTTTCTTCTCCCTGCGTAAAGATCGGCTCCTCGTTCATAATTTCCTTAGCAACATCATACTTGATATTTTCATCTGAAAGCGCCGCAATGGATCCTGCATATTCCACATAAGAGTTAATTACTTCCCTTGCAGCTTCCTTCTGGCTTTCCACACTGTCCTCTGTAACCTCTGTGTTATAAGTAATATTATACATAGTAGATGTGGCCAGTCTCTGAAGCCGGATATTTTCATTGATCCATTCCTTTTTGGATTTGGCATTTTTATCATCCCACTCAGGATCCAGAGTGCGGATTGCATCTCCCTGATCCAGAAGCTCTACACAGTCACTGAGCAGAGCTTCATTCTGCCATACACTCACATAATCATAAACAGATGCTGTTCCGTCTCCAAGATATGTATATGTAGTAATATCAAATTTCAGGACAGCGCCCACTGTCAGATTTTCTCTTTGTTCTTTTACATCATTATTCTGGGCAAATCTCATTACTCCAAAGGCAACTGCTGTTACCAAAACAAAAACAATGACCATTTTCAGCCAGCATTTTTTTAATATTTTTCCTGCTGTTTTCATACTTTCTCCTTACTGTCTTTTGATAAATTGTATTATTTTCCTGCATACTATCTCAGATGCGTGTCCGCTTTCTGTGTCTCCAAGAAGTTCATGATGCTTCCGGATCTTTTCCCGGCTTTCCTCGTCGTCGTATTCCCGGATCAGCCTCTGGAGCTCCGGATTGGTCTTTGCGATCGGGAATGCCCATGTTGCCGGATCAGAATAGAAATTCCGTTCCTGCTCATATTTGTCAAAATCCGGAGCAAATAAAAATCCCGGTTTCTTTGTCAGTGAGTAATCCCATATCGTGGAAGAATAATCTGTAATAAATACATCCACTGTATACAGAAGCTCCTGCATATCCGGATAATCACCGGCATCAATGCAGCCGTCCGTTTTTACATGTTCCACAAAATGATGTTTTCTCATGAGAAAGACCCACTCACCGCCGAATCTGTCCTGCAGCGCTTTGAGGCAGCCTTCCACATCGATCTCAAGATCAAAATTGGCATTTCCTTCCACACCACGGTATGTCGGTGCAAACAATACGATTTTCTTTTCCGGATCCAGGCCGAAATACCGGTATACTTTTCCTTTGATATCTTTGTCAGTTCCATTGATAAGGAAATCATTTCTTGGCATTCCACATTCAAGAAACCGATCCGTCGGGACTGCCTTTGCAATATGCATGACCTCCGTAAATTTTTTGCATCCGGATAAAAAGACGTCCGTCTGACCGCCGCAGATCCGGTTGATCTTCACTTCCGGGTCATTCGGATCCGGAATGGTATCTCCTCCAACTCTTTTATATGCTCCTCCTCCATGCCAGGTATTAATAAAGCACTGGCTTTTCCGTTTCGGGATAAAACTTCCGATCCCGTCATTATTGATAATAATCCCTGATGTCAGCATATAGTAAATGGAGGCGGCTGTATGCGGTTTTACATACTTTACCCGGTCCATCGGTTCCGCCTCTTTGTCATATTCCCAGATGTACTCAAATATACCCGGATACTTTTCCCGCATATATTCAAATATATACCACGGGTTACAGGAAAGCGAAGTTCCTCTGTTTGCTGAAAGGTATATTCTTCTCTTTTTCACCGGTATCAAATATATCCCTTTGCAGACAAATCTCAGAATGTACACAATCCACAGTTTGATGTGTTTCATAGATTCACCCTTACTTTCTTTTGATTTTTTCAAACAGAAGAGGCCCGTATTTTCTGGCCTCATATACACCTTTTCCAAGAAGCAGACAGGATTGGATTCTTTTTTTATTCAGGCTGTTCTGCAGAAGCTTCAGTGCCGGATTTTCCACCCTGCACATTGCTGCCGTTCTCAGATACAGTTCATCCCTGGCCACGCAATGTACCCATGTCTTTTGCTGGCTTCCTTTCATCTTTGACTGCGGATCTGCGTTCCGCATCAGTCCGGAAAGAATGTATCTCAGATAAATTACTCCGAGTATGTCTACTGCTTCTTCAAGAATGTCTCTCCTCTGACAGAAGCGGTACATTTCATAAACTCTCCGTCTGCTGAGTTCAAAATACTCCTTTACAAACTTTGTAGTAATGCTCCCGTTAAACCGTTTATTATAAATGTATCCTGCTGTATCGACTGCCGCCAGCGATTCTGAATGTTCCAGCATTCTTATTGTAAAAAAGAAATCTTCATAGAGCACTGCTTTCTCAAAACGGATTTCATATTTTTCCGCAGTCTCTCTTCTGTACAATTTATTCCACTGGTATCCCAGCAGTGTATTCTTTTCCAGTGTCAATGCCTCAGACGCAATCTCCCTTTTTTCTTTCCAAATCCCTTTTTCCGGCAGAATCGGGTTCTCGGAAACAACGTCGCCGTCTGAGTTGTAAAACCGCTCTGTTGCTCCCCAGACGATCATATCAATCCGGCCGTCTTCCGAAGCGTCCACCGCTTTTTTATACAGCCCTGTCTCGATGGTATCGTCCGCATCCATAAATGCAAGGTATCTGCCTGACGCCGCCTGAATTCCACGGTTTCTTGCCATTCCGGCTCCGATATTTTCTTTCAGCTGTATCAGACGTACCCGCTCGTCCTGTTCCACATATCTTTTGCAGACTTCACGGCTGTTGTCACTGGAACAGTCATCGACAACAATCAGCTCCAGATCACGAAAACTCTGATTTAAAACACTTTCGATACTGTCAGCAAGATAGTCCTGTGCATTATACACCGGCATCACCACACTGATCCACGGTTGTCTCTTTTCCATTATCTTCCCGCCTTTAATTTTGTAAACAGTTTCGTGTTCTTTGTTTTTACAAATGTGATCACTTTCGCCTCAAGATAAGTAAGCCATGTGCTCTTCCAGCGTACCGGCAAAAGCATTACCTTCATATAGGAAGATCTTGGTCTCGCGATTCTGACCATTTTCTCTACTCTTGGATTTGCCAGCATCTTTTTGATCTCGTCCCGTTTTTCTTTTTCTGTCATATCACATTTCGGGTTGGTGACATTTTCCACGCATCCGATAAAGCGTTCAATATATCTTCTGGCGATCATCTCTTTGCTTCTCGCGTCTCCGACATGCCATTCCTTATAAAGATCCATCATCCAGCCATGTTCTTCTTCCCGTTTTTCGTACATTCCCGGGCGGTAAGCCGCTGTCTCGGATTCGGAACGTGCCCGGAGAAAATGGTAGTACTGTCTGTGAGTCACTGTCACCCGTTCTACGTTTCTTACAATGCTGACATTAAACGGGAAATCATCCCAGAATGTTTCCGGAAACCGAAGATTGTTTTCCATGATGTATCTGGATTCAAAAAGCTTGTTCCACGGTGTGTAGAGCAGGTTTTTATCGAACAGTTTGTAGGCATTGCGGCGGAAAGACTCTTTGTCCGGATATACGGCATCCTCCACCACATAGTCATCTGTCACATAATTCTCTTTATCGTAGTAGGTATCGATATAAAATCCTGCCACGACAAGCTGAGCGTTATCACGTTTTGCAAGCTTGTACATATCTTCCAGCATGGTCGGCTCTGCCCAGTCATCGGAATCCATGAAATACATGTATTCCCCTTTTGCAATATCAATTGCTGTATTTCTGGCACTTGGAGCTCCCCCGTTTTCTTTATGGATCACATGAATTCTCTCATCTTCTGCGGCATAGGCATCGCAGATTTCACCGCTCCGGTCCGGAGTTCCGTCATCGACGATCAAAAATTCCCAGTCTTTTAATGTCTGAGCCTGAATGCTCTCAATCGCCTTTCCTACATATTCTTCTACCTTATAGACAGGCATAATGACACTGACTTTGATTTTATTTTCTCCCATAATCACGCTCTCCTACTGTAATTCTTTTTCCACAAGCTGAAATGCGGATTCAATCACTTTGTCCATGTCATAATATTTGTACTCCGCAAGTCTTCCGCCAAGAAGCAGATGTTCCTCATCCGCAAGGTTTCTGTATTTCTGATAAAGTTCCTGATTTTTATCGTCATTAACCGGATAATACGGCTCCATACCCTCTTCCCAGTCGGTCGGATATTCTTTGGTAATCACAGTTTTCTCCTGAGTTCCAAATTCAAAGTGCTTATGCTCAATAATCCGGGTATACGGAGTTTCTCTGTCGGTATAATTGACAACCGCCACACCCTGATGATTTTTCTCATCAAGCACTTCCGTCTCAAATTTCAGACTCCGGTACTCCAGCTTTCCAAAACGATATCCGTAATATGCATCCAGCATTCCGGTATAGAGCACCTTCTCACCCAGTGCATTGTATTTCTCTTTTTCCTCGTTATAGTCAACGCCAAGCTCTACATCGCATCCTTCAAACAGAGCGTTAATCAAAACATTGTACCCGCCGATCGGAATCCCCTGATAAAGATCGTTAAAATAGTTATTATCGTAGGTATATCTCACCGGAAGGCGCTTAATGATAAACGCCGGAAGATCTTTACAGTCTCTGCCCCACTGTTTTTCCGTGTATCCTTTGATGAGTTTTTTATAAATATCCTCTCCTACAAGGCTGATGGCCTGCTCCTCCAGGTTTTTCGGTTCTCCCTTGACTGCGGCCTTCTGTCTGTTGATGATTTCTTCCGCCTCTTTTGGAGTCGCAATTCCCCACATTTTGCTGAATGTGTTCATATTGAACGGCATATTATAAATTTCGCCTTTGTAGTTTGCGACAGGAGAATTCGTATAACGGTTAAACTCTACAAGAGAATTGACAAAATCCCATACTTTCCTGTTGCTTGTATGGAAAATATGGGCGCCATATTTGTGTACATGAATTCCCTCGATATCCTCACAGTAAAGATTCCCTCCGAGAGTTTCTCTTTTTTCCACAATCAGGCAGGTCTTCCCTGCTTTTTTTGCAAAGTACGCAAAAGTACCTGCGAATAACCCTCCGCCTACAATCACATAATCATACTTTTTCATATCCTGTTATTCCTCCGCTTCCGTTTCTTCTGCTTCTTTAAAAATATATTGACTTGTTTCGCCTGTCCGGAACGCCTCCGTGCTGTCCGATTTCAGAAGGACAATCGCCGTCTGGAAAATCAGCTGAATATCGCGCAAAATATTGAATTCTTCAATATAGATCATGTCCATGATCAGCTTGTCTTTTGGTGATGTATTATATTTCCCCGCAATCTGCGCGTATCCGGTCAGTCCCGCCTTTACCCGGAGTCTGTAACGGAATTCCGGAAGTTCTTCCTCGTACGCCTCCACATTTTCCAGCATCTCCGGACGAGGTCCTACAAAACTCATATCCCCTTTTAAGATATTGATCAGCTGAGGCAGCTCGTCCATCCGGATTTTCCTCAGAATTCTTCCCGGTTTGGTAATCCGGTCATCGTCATCTGTTACAGAGTGATTTTCTACATTTTCTTTCATCGTCCGGAATTTGTACACTTCAAAAACACGTCCGTTTAATGTCGCACGCTTCTGCTTGAAAAAAATGTGTCCTCCATCATATGCTTTGATCGCAATTGCACTGACAATCCAGATTGGAGAAGTTACGATTCCAAGAACAATCGCAAGAGACATATCCAGAAGTTTCTTCATAACACGCTGTTCCATCGTCCAGGCTTTGACATTGGCATTCAGAACGGAAACATCGTCCAGAAGATAGTATTTGGCACTCATCTCAACAATATCCTCGATTTCCGGATTAAAATAAATATTGATCTTATACTTATAACAAAATCTTACTATTTTACTTCTGACCTCAAGCGGAACGTCATGAATAAACACGGTATCGGCTTTCTTTACCGTCTCAAGAAGATGTCTATCTCTATAGTCCATGATATAGTCGATTTTATACTGTTTTTTATATTTCAGAATTCCTCTTACAATATTATCAAGGCTTTCCTGAGAAGATGTTACGATACAGCAGCTCTCCGGCTTGTGAATCGTAAAAAACAGTCCGTTTCCGGCATACGCAAAGATGATAATAATAATGACCTGAACAATAAAACTCAAAATCAGAGACCCGATGCTGTCGAGCCGGAATGCATAAATGCTTGGAGTAATCGTATTCATAATCATCAGCTGAATATACGTCACAATGTCCGTGAACAAAACAGCCAGAGAAAGTGAATAGATGATCGGTTTACTCTTTCTCCGGCCTACATCATACTTGCCGTAAATGCTGAGAAACAAAAGCCCTACAATGCAGTATGTGGAAAACGTAATTCCCATCGTTCTGGAAAGTACGCCGAGAGCCTTATTTTCTCTGGACATAATAAACATAAAGGTGCCCATCAATAAAATATATAGCAACAATTTGATGCACAGCCACATGGTTGACTCAAATTTTTTCAGTTCTCGTTTCATAAAACACCTCTCTGGTCTACAAACTTCCTATATTATATAAGATTTCCATACTTTCCGCAAGTTTTTAGACCTTAAAAATTTCTTATCTTGTAATAATTTTGTAACACTTTTTTCTCAAAATCCTTTCTAAGCCTTTATCTTTTCCAATGTATTGTCATACTTTTCTTCATTTATCAATTTTCTGAAATTTTTGTGAAAATAAAAAACAAGGAGAATCCCGTAAAAGATTTCTCCTTGTTTTCCTCGTTTACTGTATTACCATTGCATTTCTGTTCATGGTCCTATACGCTTTTTCAAAACTCGAAAAGCTGTATTCTACTTTTCCCCGGATAGGATCATTGACTTTTACCACTTTTCTGTTTTTATCATAGCCGGTCAGAACGACACAGTGTGCTCTGGACGGCCAGTAAAAGGTAACACCATTTTTTCTTCCTGCCCGGAACCATGTCGTACTTCCCATATTGAGGGTTCCCCACACAACAACCGGCATCCCCTTGTCAATATACTGAAACAGTCCTTCAAGCGATGTTCCGGTAATATTTTTGGCAGATCTGTTTTTCACGTTGACCGCCTTGAAATAGTTCGCCGCCGTCTGGCAGATCACCGGGGCCCAGCATCCATAACCGCCTGTCAATGAGCCCGGATTCCCCATATAGGCCGCATATGGATTTGTGGAATGAAGCGGCCCTCTTGGAAGATATTTATTGCAGACATCATTTGTCGTCAGCATATACCCATAATACCGAAGTACCATATATAAAGAAATTGCCTCACACCCGTTCGGATACTTTGGATTCTGATAGGTCAAAGGTACATTTAATGACTTCTTCCCCGTATACTGTTTATAGTATCCTGAATTTACCGGAGCATTTCCTCCTTTGGGAACCATCTGGATCTGGAGTGCCTCCATACGATATCCGTATCCTGTCGTTCCGGCACTCTGACCATTTTTCGCCCACCCAAGCCAGCCAAAATTCTGGACATGGGCACGGTAGTAAATATCGTAGTACTTTTCGATCTCTCCGGTCAGTTGAATCTGAACCGCCTCCATACGAAGCGCCCTGCCGGTTGTCCCCGCAAGGGCTCCATTCTGTTTCCAGCCCTGCCAGCCGATATTCTGCACATGGGCGCGGTACTGAATTCCTCCGGATCTTCCATTCATGGCTGCATTCGTCAACCGGATTTTCAAAGCTTCCATCCGAAGACTCTTCCCGACCGTACCAAGAATCTGATTATTTGTGACTTCACGGGTATTCCCGATATTCTGCACATGACCGGAATACTTCAGATTTCCCGTGCTGTACCCTTTACAAAACGCATTTCCGGCTGTTCCCGGTGCCGGATCACCTTTTTTGACCAGACAGATTTTCATTGCCTCCATCCGATAGTAAAAAGCTTCGGTTCCGGCGCTCTCACCGTTTTTCGCCCAGCCAAGCCACCCAAGCTGCTGAACATGAGCAGAATAGTATACATCATAATATCTGGCAAGTTCTCCCGTCAGCTCAATCTGGATCGCTTCCATTCTGAGCGACTTTCCTTTCGTACCTGCCAGTTCACCATTTTGTTTCCAGCCCTGCCAGCCGATATTCTGGACGTGGGCGCGGTACCGGATCCCTCCGGACGGACAACCTGATTCCCCGGCTCCTTTTATAGTCAGCCTGAGACCTTCCATCCGCTTTTTCTCTCCGGTCGTTCCAATCAACTTTCCAGAACCCGTTGTCGTCCGGTCGCCGTATGTCTGAATATGTGCTGTGGTGGATAATGCGGAAGATGGAAGTCCTTTTACAAAATATCCCTGATTTTCTCCAGGCGCTTCGCTTCCTTTCTCCACCAGGCAGATCCGAATTGCTTCGACCTGCCGTGAAAAAGCTTCTGTTCCGGAACTCTGTCCGTTTTTCGCCCAGCCGAGCCAGCCGATGTTCTGTACATAGGTTGTATAATACACGTCATACTTCTCTTTTATTTCACCGGTCAGTTCAATCTGAACCGCTTCCATGCGAAGGGATTGTCCCTTTGTTCCGGCATAATCGTCATCACTGACCCAGTCCATCCAGCCGATATTCTGCACATGGGCCCGGTACCGGATTCCTCCGGCAGGCTGTTCCTCCCCTTCTTTTGTATAAAGCTTTATGGAAATCCCCTCTATTCTCTGTCCGGATCCCGGCCGGCCCGCCACAGCACCGTCCATCACGGGTTTTTCCATATTACTCTGTCCGGATATCTGATAAGACACGCCTGCAACCGGTTCTTCCAGACTCTGTGTCAGCAGATCCTGCTCTTCCTCTGCCGCTTCTTCTGTCTGACCTTCTGCATCCATATCCTGAGTTGTTTCATCTGTGTCTTCCGGGATTTCTCCATCCGGAAGAGTCTCTGTTTCCCCGCCTGTCTTGCCAGCTTCCTCTTCACCGGCTCCGGCTTCCGGGTCCTGTTCCTCAGTGCTTCCGGCATCATCCTGGCTGCTGTCAGTATCATCCTGAACAGAATCCGGGGCATCTGCGTCTTCTGCCGGATCCATATCCGGATTTTCACCGGATTCTGCCATGTCTCCCTGATCCGTCAGATCTGTCTCCTGATTTTCCTGCGTTTCTTCCACAGTACCAACTGTCTTTTCCTGTGCAGGCATCTGGTCTGTTCCGGCGGCCGATGCCGGAACAAGCTGTCCTCCTGCCAGTGTCAGAGCCAGAATACACGCTATGAACCGTTTTTTCTGCTTTCTCATTTTCCGCCTCCCTATACAAATGGTCTTGCGACCCCTGCAATCAGGGAGCGGTGTGAATTCTGAACCGGCCATACTACTACTTTATTTGGCCAGGATTCAATCACCCTGTTATTTCCGAGATAAATCGCCACATGGATAATTGTTCCATTTGCGCTCTTATAGAATATCAGATCTCCTCTCTGCCGTTGTGAATACGGAACATGTTTCATCGGGAGATTCCATAAATTCCTGCATTCATATTCGTATCCCGGTCTTGAATGGCGGATCGGACTTACCGGTGCCGGATCAATTCCTGCGGAATACAGTGCCTGCATGACAAGGCCGCTGCAGTCCAGTCCATGATTCGGATCTCCTGAAGCTCCAATAATATATGGATTGCCAAGATACTGATACGCCGTACTGATCATAGCCTCGATACAGTCACTGCGTGTGCTTGCCGGATTCGTCTTCAGAGGACTTGCGTATGCTCCAAGATGATACCATGCAGACTCGGAATATCCCATCTTTTTCCAGGTTGCCAGATCGACCACACCTGTCGCCGAAAGACCGCTCCTTCTCTGATAATTCCTTACAGCGTTGATGGTCGTGGAGTCCATGATTGCCCTTCTTCCGGAAAGTCCAAGTTTTCTCTGTACATACCAGACTTTCAGGCCCATGTATCCTCTGCTCAGATTATATCCGCCGCCGCTTAACGTCTTCTGCACATGTCTGATCTGGAGGTACTGCTTTGGATTCTGATAGCGATACGTATTATAGTATGCCTTTCCTGTCTGATAGGCACTCTGACTGTCTTTTTTCGGCACCAGTTTAATCTGAATGGCTTCGATTCTCAGAGACAGGCTGCTCGTTCCGGCAGACTCTCCATCCTTAGCCCAGCCCAGCCAGCCGAAATACTGTGAATGAACCCGATAATATACGTGATAGTAGGAAGCAAGTTCGCCGGTCAGTCTGATCTGAACGGCCTCCATCCGTTTTCCCTGTCCGGTTGTTCCGGCAAGAGTCCCTTCCTGTTTCCAGCCCTGCCAGCCGATATCCTGTACATGGGCACGGTACTGGATACTTCCTTTCGCCAGTCCATCTGCGGAATCATTCAGGTTGATCGAAAAACCTTCCAGCCTTCTTCCTTTTCCAACGGTTCCAAGTGTGGCACCGCCCTTTACTGCCGCTACGTTTCCCACGTTCTGAACATGACCGGAATAGGTCAGATCATTGTTCGTGTAATTTTTCAGATAAGCATGCGCTGTAGAGCCCGGGGCTTTCCATCCCTTAGGAACCAGCTGAATCTGGATGGCCTCCATCCGGTATCCGAATCCGCTTGTTCCTGATACGGCTCCATTCTTAGCCCATCCCAGCCATCCGTAATTCTGAACATGTACCCGATAATACACATCGTAAATCTGAGCGATTTCACCGTCAAGCTGAATCTGAACCGCTTCCAGGCGCAGCGCCTTTCCGGTTGTTCCGGCACTGCTTCCGTTCTGTTTCCAGCCCTGCCAGCCAATATTCTGCACATGGGCCTGATAGCGGATATTTCCCGACGCATATCCGTCCATCCCTTTCAGCCGGACAGAAAGAGCCTCCATCCGCTTATACTGTCCTACTGTTCCCAGAACGCTTCCTGATTTAACCTCTTTTACATTTCCAAGTGTCTGGACATGGCCGGAATAATAAAGCACATTTTTCAAAAAACCATATCCGACAGCCGGTGCCGTGCCTTCATCCTTTTTCACCAGTTTAACTTCGATGCCTTCCAGCCGGAGTCCAAAGGCCTCACTTCCTGCCGCCGCCCCGTTTTTTACATACGGAAGCCATCCATAATTCTGAATATGTACCCGATAGTATATATCATAATACTCCGCGATTTCCCCGGTCAGACGGATCCTGATGGCTTCCAGACGAAGTGCTCTTGCCTGTGTTCCGGAAAGCTGTCCATCCCGTTTCCAACCCTGCCAGCCGATATTCTGTACATGGGTCTGATATTCAATGCTTCCTTCATAATCGCTTTTTGAAAGCTTCAGCTCAATTGCTTCCAGCCGCTTGTAAAGTCCGCTGGTTCCGGCCATCTCTCCGTCCTTCTTCCAACTCTGCCAGCCAATATCCTGCACATGGGTTCGATAGGTAAGCTCCGGCAGCACAGCCTCCTGCTCGTTCTCAAGCGCCGCTTTTTCCTGTACATCCGCCTCTGTCTGCTGCTGTACAGCCTCCGCCTGCGCCTCTTCCGCCGGCTGCGTCTGCTCTTCACTCTCTGCTGCCGGATTCTCTGTCTGTCCTTCTTCCTCCGACGGTGTCTGCTGTTGAGAATCTTCTTCTCCGGCTCCACCCAAAGTTTCATCCGCTTCTGTTTCCGTAGTACTTTCATTTACAGAATCCGGATTCTGTTGAGCCTGACCTGCCAGGTCATTCTGAGACTCCTGGTCCACTGCGTTTTCCTCTTCCACAGCTTCATATGGTACTGTATACTCTGCCTCCGGATTTCCGGTCGAATCCTCTGCATAGGACACCGGAACCGCCGTCAGTGCAACCGCAAACGCCAGTACCCACGCTGCTGCGCACTTCATCATTTTTCTCATTCCTGATCCCTCTCTCTTTCCTTTGATAACTCTTTACTCCTTAATAAATTCCTTTTTCAATCAGTTCTTTGATAGCATTCACCACACTTTCCTTGTCCTCTTTATAAGTGACTCCAAACCACTTGTCCTTTGAATTCAGCACGGTGACTTCTGCCCTGCCCTCTTTCAGAAGTCCTCCGATAATGGTCGGAAGCAGATATTCTGCTTTCAGATCATCTGCTTTTGTTGTTTCAAGGAATTCATGAAATCCCTTTTCCAGAATATCCAGAAATTCCGGCTGCAATCCCCACATATTCATGGATACCGGAACATCAAGCTCCAGCTCTTTTGCTCCGTCTTCCGCCTCAGCCTTGTCTCCTTTTCTGATAATATTGTGTGTTTCCACAATGTTTGTCAGATGTCCGTTTTCATCGACCTCACAGACACCTCTTGTCACTCCCCCGTTTTCACTCAAGGTGTTGTTCAGTACGAATCCAACCATGCAGATCGGCTCTTTTCCTGATGCTTCTTTTTTCTCTTTCAGATACTGATATGCCTCCACATATGCTTCTTTTCCGTAGAAGTCATCTGCATTGATAACAAGAAACGGCTCTGTTACCTTACCCCGGCATGCCAGAATTGCCTGCCCTGTTCCCCAAGGCTTTGTTCTTCCCTGGAATTTTTCCTGAAATTCCTGCGGAATGTCATCCAGCTCCTGAAAAGCATATTCAACAGGAATCTGTTTTTCAATCCGTTCCCCGATGACCTCTTTGAAATCTTTTTCCAGGTCTTTTCGAATGACAAATACAACTTTGTCAAATCCGGCCTCCACGGCATCCCGGATTGAATAGTCCATAATGATTTCCCCATTTGGCCCTACCGGTTCCAGCTGTTTTATCCCTCCGCCAAATCTGCTGCCGATACCGGCCGCCATAATCACTAAAGCTGCTCTGCTCATCACTTTTTCTCCTTTTATAAATTAAGATTTTTCTTCATTATACTGAATTTTTCGATGATTGTCTACCGACACGCCCGCCCGTTTCTTTTTTGGTAATATAAAAAGGACAGGATATCCTGCCCTTTATCTTAATTTTCAATCAGTCTGTCAACTGCGCTGAAGAATGCGCGGAAGCCTGCTCTCGTAATATTGGCGCTGACACCAACTCCGTATGTTTCTTTTCCGGTGCGGTTATCATGCAGACAGATATAAGCAGCTGCCTTTGCCTCGGATCCTTTGCTCAGTGCATGCTGTGAATAATCCACCAGTGTGAAATCCATGCCGGTTTCGTCTGCCATCAGCTTTTTAAGTGCGGCAAGCGGACCGTTTCCTACTGCTTTTGCACTCTTTAATTCTTCACCTGCCATGAATACTACTTCTACTTCTGTCTCATTTTCAGCCACATCTTCTGCCTTTGCCCGAATGAATTCATACGGTGTCTTTTTCCGCAGATATTCTTTTTCAAATACTTCCATGATGGTTGCCGGTGCAACTTCACCCTGTTCTTCCGCAATCTTCTGGATTACATCTGCAAACTCTTTGTGCATCCTTTTCGGAAGCTTGTAGCCGAACTCGCTGTCCATCACAAACGCTACACCGCCTTTTCCTGACTGGCTGTTGATCCGGACAATCGGCTCATATTCTCTTCCGATGTCGGATGGATCAATCGGAAGATACGGTACTTCCCACCATTCCTGATTCTTCTCATGCATTGCCTGCATACCTTTGTTGATGGCATCCTGATGAGAACCTGAAAATGCAGTGAACACCAGCTTTCCGGCATATGGATGACGCATCGGAACATCCATCTTGCTGCATCTTTCGTAAACTTCTTTGATCTCTGTCACATTTTCGATATTCAGCTCCGGATTAATACCCTGTGAGAACATATTGTAAGCAACGGTGAGAATATCCAGGTTTCCTGTTCTCTCTCCGTTTCCAAAAAGCGTTCCCTCCACTCTGTCTGCTCCTGCGAGGAGTGCGAGCTCGGTCGCGGCAACACCGGTTCCTCTGTCATTATGCGGATGAATGCTGAGAATCACGCTTTCCCTGTCGCTGAAATGGCGGTTCATCCATTCAATCTGATCTGCATACACATTCGGTGTTGTCATTTCCACAGTAGCCGGAAGGTTAATGATGATAGGTTTCTCTTTTGTCGCTCCCCATTCTTTCTGAACAGCCTCACACACTTCCAGAGCATAATCAAGTTCTGTTCCGGTAAAGCTTTCCGGGGAATATTCCAGCCTTAAATTCCCCTCAAAGTCCTCCGCGTATTTTTTTACCATCCTTGTTCCATCAAGGGCAATTTCTTTAATTTCTTCTTTTCCCTTTTTGAATACAACTTCCCTCTGAAGGGTGGACGTAGAGTTGTAGATATGTACGATCGCATTCTTCACTCCTTTGAGAGACTCAAATGTTCTCTGCACAAGATGATCTCTGCACTGTACAAGCACCTGAATCCATACATCATCCGGAATCAGATTTTCATCCACCAGTTTCCGCAGAAAATCATACTCAATCTGGGAAGCAGACGGAAATCCTACTTCGATCTCCTTAAACCCAAGTTTGACAAGCAGGTTAAACATCTCTATTTTTTCTTCTACAACCATTGGTTCAATCAATGCCTGGTTTCCATCTCTTAAATCCACGCTGCACCATACCGGTGCTTTTTCGATCTGTTTATCCGGCCAGGTCCGTTCTGGATACGGAACAACCGGCACCCTCCTGTATCTCTGATAATTCAGCATTCCAATCACACTCCTCATTCTTCTGTCTCTATTCACCCAGTCCGCTCTCAACAAGTGCCACCATTGTCTCAAGTGCCTGTTTTTCATCTTCTCCGTCACAGATGATCTCCAGTTCATCTCCGCATTTCACACAGGCTCCAAGAACACTGAGAACACTTTTTGCATTGCTCTCGCCTTTATTCGTACGGAACTTTACACTGCACCGAAATTCAACCGCAGTCTTACAGAACAGTCCTGCGGGCCTCAGATGAAGTCCCGTAGGATTGCTTACAACTACTTTCCGGCTAACCATAGTATTCCCTCCAGTTATTCACTTTCTTCGTTTTCAACCTGTTCCAGCCTGACCTTGATGACAACATCTTCCGCCAGTGAACATCCTTCCGGCAGTCTTACTTCCACCGGTACATCATATTCTCCCGGCTCTCGATATGTGACAAGATTAATTGACAGACTGCCTTCTCCAAGTTCCAGAGAATCCAGGAGTTCCTGATCTCCCTGAACCTTGATCTCCAGATTGTTGCCGGATACATAGGAATAGCGGAGACCTTCCTGCAGATTGTTCACGACAATGGATCCTGTCGGCATCTCCAGAGTCCTGCTTCCTTCCTCTTCAATTCCTATTGTGACGACAACCGCTCCGGCATTTTTATCAATCAGCTCCACGCCATCCGGGAGATACGGGGTAATATCAACCACAACCTCCTCTTTACTGTTCAGATTCTGAATGTTCAAAGCACTTGCAGGGATCTCAATCTTGTCAAGATCTTCAAGTACATCTGAACTTCCTGATACCTGAACCTCCGTTGGTTCTGTCGTGATACCTGTAAATATGTATCCGTCAGCCGTCCTGATGGATGATGTGTCGAACTCCAGCTGGAGTCGTTTTGTATTTCTCACCTCAACCTGAACACTTACATCGTTCTCATCTCTCAGATCCTGAAGTGTGAGCAGCGTATTATCGATTATCTTTCCTTCCGCGTCATAGAATACCAGCTTGGACTGAAGTGTCGTATCTTCTGCCAGTCCGGTTACATCTACTTCAGCAACCACCTTGTCAATCTGATCGATGATGGACTTCGGTCCATTGACTCTTACTTTCTCCGGATCTGCTTTAATTTCTCCCAGCACGTATCCATCTCTGACGCTTCCTGTTGTTGTCGGCGTAATCGGGAATGTATTCTGTGCTTCATCCTCGATCGTTACCTGCAGATTTCTCGGACTGGAATATGCCTCCACATATTCAAATCCCGGTATCGACACCTCAATCGGAACCTGTGAACCAAGAGACATCTCTTTCATATCCGCAGATGCTTTAATGTCAGAAACAGTCATGCTGTGCAGGACAGACCTCTTGGCCCTTACTGTCACCCGGACCGTATCTGTTTCATCTTCAATCTGATAGGTCTTTCCTTTACTGGTCACAACCTCCGGATGCAGTACTTCAACCGGTACATTTGAAAACTGCACGGATGTAACCGGATCGTCAACGTTTACAACGACTGCCCATAAAAATACGGCAAGTGCAAGCGACAACAGCTTCAGAGGGAGGTTTTTAGTCAGTTTCTTTTTCATGTTTCCGCCTTCCTTTCCACAGTTTCGCTATTTTCTTTTCCGTATTCTTCGTCTGAATCTTGATCAGACTCTCCTTAAGATATTCCGGAGTCACATTTCTTACAAGCTGTCCGCCCTGTGCTACAGACACGTATCCGGTCTCCTCGGATACCGCAATGATCAGCGCGTCGCTGACTTCGCTCATTCCAAGAGCAGCTCTGTGCCGTGTCCCCAGTTCCTTACTGATCTCCATGTTATCTGAGAGCGGCAGGTAACAGGTCGCGGAAACAATCCGGTTTTCCCTTACAATAATTGCACCGTCATGCAGCGGGGTATTATGCTCAAAAATATTAATCAGAACCTGGGAAGATACAATACAGTCCATATAGATTCCGGTACTTTCATACTCCGTCAGACGGATCGCCTGCTCCACTACAATCAGTGCTCCTGTCTTTACTTTTCCCATGGCGAAGCATGCTTCCACAATCGCATCGATCGTCCTGCTGCTGAACCGTTCGTTTTCTTTCCCCTTGTCAAGCGGCACAATCGCTGTGAGGAACCGTTTTTCCCCAAGCTTTTCCAGCGCCCGGCGAAGCTCCGGCTGGAAAACCACAATCGCCGCGGTCGCAAGGATCGATACACTGTTCCTTGCAATCCACAAAATGGTATTCATCTTCAATATGGCTGCAACAAGAATGAAAACAGCAAGGACCAGAATTCCCTTTAGCAGCATCCATGCCTTTGTGTTTTTGATCCAGACCATGATCTGATAGATCAGAAACGCTACAATCACAATTTCCACAATATCCGTCCAGTAAATATCCGGCAGATACCAGTCCGGAAAATATCCTCTCATAGCTTCAAAAAATCTGCTGTTCATTCCTGTCACCTCCCATCATCTTATACTCACCCATGTTATCCCCTTTTTTCTTTTGCTATTTAGATTCGTCTTTATCGTCCAATTCATTTTTCAGCAGCTTCTCAAGATCCATTTCTTCCTGAAGCTGCTTGGCCAGAAGCATCTCTTCTGTCCTCCCCGGTATGTAGGTCTTCTCTATAGTTTTTTCCGCCGGAGACGGGGAAACTTCTTCTATTTCTTCGATCCTTGTATCCCGGTTTTTGTTCTCATTCTTTTTGGAATCTGTCTTTCGTCTGCTGATCTTTTTCACCCGTTTTTCAGGAACAGCAACAGATACCTTTGGTATCGCTTTAACATAATAGTAATATTCGTCATCCTCGTACTGAAATTTTTCTGCCTTGGAATAGTCGACAGAAAAAATGAAAAACTCCAGAATCAGGGCAAGAAGAACCGAAATAATATTTCCGAAAATCAATGTCACATAATCAATCTGTACACTGAAGACGATGCTTCCTGCAACGATGACGATAATGTCGGCCACCGCTCCGGCTGCCACGCCGATTTTCCATGATTGATCGAACTCACTTGTTCTAAGTGTGTAGACAACCAGAAACGCCACAACAAATGATGCGATGTAAATCCACATTTCTTTATTCTGCAGGATCTGTGTGGCAAACAAGGTCATCTCTCCTGCCATTCCGCTTGCCCCCGTTACAGCTGTTGCCGACATTTCCAGATAATTGATCATGGAATAGATCAGTGTACCGAAAAAAATCGGAATGATACAGATTGGCGTTCCCATCAGCGCAAATGCCATCGGAACCGCAAACGGAATCTTGAAAAAGTATGCGACCATAACAAGAAGGACAATCATCGACTTTTCCGGTGTAAAACGAAAATAGAAAATGAACATTACTGCAAACAGAGCTGCCGTCACAATCATAACTCCCATCGACAGGGCATATACGTGAATTAAAATCAGCACCGCTGTCACCAGTACGGTAAGTGTCCCCGGAAGGAACGCACAGATCAGAGCCAGTATCAAAGTAACAAGCGGATTTGCCACAGCCTCCATATAACCAATCTTGGAATTAACAAGATAAAATACAATAAAAGCAAGCAGAAACTGTACGATTTTATCTACTTCTTTTGAGTATTTCGCGTAAAAGGCCTGCAGCTGCTCCTTCAGGACAAATAAATTACTCATTTTTTTTCTTCCTTTCTTTACCGTAAAATTTCTCCAGCTGAGTCAGCATACGGACATAGCGCTTTACTCTCCCCTTTGCCCTGATATGCTTCTTCTGGTAAAACCTGGAAGCAAAAAGCCCGTAAGAAACAGCAAGAATCAGATATAGCGCAACAGCCGCCAGCATAATCAGAACTATGCTTATCAAAGTTGCCTCATTCAGAAAGGATTCCATAAAAGCGGCCGCAAACACTCCAAACAGAACTACATATCCTATCGTAACCCAGATCACAGTAATAATTGTCTGATAGCTGATATAATCTTTTTTGTAATAGGAAGCAATTTTAAAATCTTCTTTTCCATATTTTTCCTCATATAGAGCCATTTTGTTCATCAGCTTTACTTTTTCTTCGTTAACCATATTCCACCTTCCTATCCTCAGAAAACTATGTTCAGTATATCAAAAATCAAATATCTTGTCCAATACTTATCGTCAAAAAGAACACCCTCCTGACTCCTGATTTCTTCAGTGTTTTTGCGGCCTCATTGACCGTATTGCCCGTCGTATAGATGTCATCAATAAGAAGTACCCGTTCCGGAAGTCCGGTTTTTCGTTCAACCCGAAAAGTTCCTTCCAGATTATGTGCTCTTCCGCGTCTGTTCAGACTTTTCTGAGCGTCTGATGTCTTCCGCTTTCGGATCAGTCCGGTTTCCACCGGAATTCCGGTAAGTTTTCCAAGTTCTTCTGCCAGAATTTCCGCCTGATTGTAACCACGTTTTCTTTTCTTCCACTTATCCATCGGAACCGGAAGGATCGCCTGTACCTTCCATTTCTGAATCTGCTTTCCCAGACGTTCTTTCATTGTTTCCGCATAATACCGGGCATATACCCTGCGGTTTTTAAACTTGAACTGATAGATGGAGCCGCTCACCGGGGGCCGGTGCGTCCAGAGACTCCTCCCTCTGTCAAACCAGCAGTTTCCATCCTCAATTCTCTCCCGGCAGTCCCTGCAGTACTCTGTCTGTTCATCCCTGACCGGTTTCCCGCATTTTTTGCACATTGGTTCTTTTATCCATGAAAGTTTTTTCAGGCAGTCTGTACACGGCCCCTTCGCGTTCACCTTTCCGCAGAACGGGCAGACATCCGGATAAAGCAGTTTCCATATATTCTTCATGCTGTTTTTGTTCTGATTTTCCCTACGATAGTTCCCGGATCCTCTCCGAGAGAGAAGTGTTCCGCTTCTGCTCTTCAACATTTCGAATCATTTCCTGAAAAACAGTATCGCTTCCTACAAGTGTAACACATTTTTTTGCTCTTGTAACTGCCGTATACAATAAATTCCTGCAATAAAGCTGTTTTGGTCCCGAGAGAAGCGGAATAATAACCGCCGGATACTCACTTCCCTGAGATTTATGGATGGTAACCGCATAGGCAAGCTCCAGTTCATCCAGCAGCTTAAATGGATATTTTACCTTACGTTTTTCGTCAAACTCCACTTCCACAGTCTCATCATATGTATGAATGGCCGTCACAATACCTATATCTCCGTTGAAAACTCCGATCCCTTTATCAACAACCAGTCCGTATTTTGTGGCAATCTCCCATTCCAGCTGATAGTTGTTTTTCGTCTGCATCACTTTATCGCCGACACGGAATATTTTTTCCCCATATTCCTTTTCCTGCTTTTTAGGGGACGGCGGATTTAAATACTGCTGCAGAATCCGGTTTAACCGTTCCACTCCCAGAAGCCCCTTCTTCATCGGCGCCAGTACCTGAATATCTGTCATTTTTGCATCCACATACCGCGGAAGTTTTTTCTGGATCAGTGTCAGGATCACGCTGATAATAACATCTGCATCCTGTCTTTTTAAAAAGAAAAAATCTCTGCTCTTATTATCAAGCCGTACTTCCAGTCCCGCGTTGATCCGATGCGCATTGACGACAATATCACTTTCCTGTGCCTGCCGGAAAATCCTGGTCAGCATCATGACAGGAAATACTTCGGAATCGATCAGATCCTTGAGCACTTTTCCCGGACCCACCGACGGGAGCTGATTGATATCTCCTACAAGAATCAGTCTTGTCCCCGGGATCACCGCAGACAAAAGCGCATGCATCAGAGGCAGATCCACCATGGACATTTCATCAATAATTACCACATCTGTTTCCAGAGGATTCTCCTGATTTCTCCCGAATCCTCCTTTCCCTGTCTCCTCAGGATTTCCACTGACTTCCAGAAGGCGGTGAATTGTCTGCGCCTCATATCCGGTCGTCTCTGTCATCCTTTTGGCGGCGCGTCCTGTCGGCGCGGCAAGACGGATATCCATCCCTTCACTCAGGAAATAGCGGATCATGGCATTGATCGTGGTTGTCTTTCCGGTTCCCGGCCCTCCTGTCAGGATAAAGATACCGTTTTTTACCGCCTCTGCCACCGCTTCTCTCTGTCTTTCATCCAGCGTGGACTCATTCTGCTTTTCCAGCTTTTCAATCCGTTTCCGGATCAGACTGTCGTCTTCCTCGTACCGGATATTCAGTTCTTTGAGCATCCGTGCCGTATTCATCTCCATGTAATAGTACTTTGCCGGATATACGCGGACCTGCTCTTCATCCTGCTTCAGGACAACCTTCTTTTCCATCGCAAGATCCATCAGATACTTCTCAATATCTGTAATCTCCACTTCCAGAAGCTGTGCCGCTTTTGCTGAAAGCACCTTTTCTTCCAGATATACATGACCTTCCTGTACACTTTGAAGCAGTGTATAAAAAATCCCGCTCTGAATCCGGAAATCTGAATCCGTATGAATTCCGATTCTGAATGCTATCTCATCTGCCGTTTTAAATCCGACTCCTTCAATATCATCTGCCAGTCTGTATGGATTTTCTTCCAGAATGCTGTAAATTCCCAGTCCGTATTTCTGATAAATCTTGACTGCCAGATTGATGGAAATCCCGTATTTCTGCAGATAAATCATTGCCTGTCTGAGGTCTTTCTTTTCTTCTACCTGTACGCAGATTTCCCGGGCCTTTCTCTCACTGATTCCCTTGATTTCCGCCAGCCGCTCCGGCTCTTCCTCCATAATGCGGAATGTATCTTCTCCAAATTTCGCAACGATCTTTCCTGCAAGCGCAGGCCCGATCCCCTTCACAGCACCGGATCCAAGATACCGCTCAATGGATTCCCTGTCCTCCGGCTCCTTTACCTTGTGCCCTGTCACCTGAAGCTGCAGCCCGTAAGAAGGATGCATGACATACTCTCCTTCCAGTTCCAGAAATTCCCCATCCCCAATGTACGGAAATTTCCCGACACAGGTTACTTCCCCGTTCTCATTATGAAATTGAAATACCGTATAACCATTTTCCTCGTTTCTGAAAATAATATGGTCAATGTATCCCGTTATCTTTTCCACCTGTTTCCTCCATTTGTATTCACCTTCAATACCGCCAGCCTCTTGTCATGCAACCGGCGGAAAGCAACAGGACTGCTGCGAAAGTAATCCTCTTCCCGCAGCAGTCCTTCTGTTTTGACTTCTATACATGAAACTTTTTGTTCTCACTCATAAATTCTACGAACTGACCGGTTCCGATCGCAACAACCTGCATCGGATCCTCCGCTGTCATTGTATTGATGCCTGTCCGCTCTTCAATCAGCTCTTCCAGGCCTCTGAGCAGGGAACCGCCTCCTGTCAGAACAATTCCTCTGTCGAGAATATCTGCTGAAAGCTCCGGAGGTGTTCTCTCCAGCACACCAATTACAGCTTCCACGATCTGACTTGTCGGCTCTCTTAAAGCTTCTTCTGTCTCCGAAGAAGAAACCGTTACCGTCTTTGGAAGACCCGTAACAAGGTTGCGTCCCCGCACCTCGATCGTCTCGTCCTCCACCAGCGGATAAGTCGTGCCTATCCGGATCTTGATATCTTCTGCGGTACGTTCTCCAATCAGAAGATTGTGCTTTTTCCTCATGTAACGCACAATCGCCTCATCAAAGTCATCTCCCGCAATTTTCAGTGATGTATTGACAACAGTACCGCCAAGAGAGATCACCGCAATATCCGATGTGCCTCCTCCGATATCTACAATCATATTTCCACATGCTTTGGAAATGTCGATACCGGCCCCGATTGCCGCTGCAACCGGCTCTTCGATCAGATGCACTTCTCTTGCGCCTGCCGCGAATGTCGCCTCTTCCACAGCCTTTTTCTCAACCTCTGTTACACCGCTCGGTACACAGACGCTGATACGAGGGCGTTTGAATGTACGCTTTCCAAGCGACTTCTGCACAAAATATTTGATCATCTTCTCCGTAACCGTATAATCTGAAATCACGCCCTGTCTGAGAGGACGTACCGCTACAATATTGCCCGGTGTTCTTCCAAGCATCAGTCTTGCCTCTTCCCCGATTGCGCGGATCTCATTTGTATCTCTGTCAAACGCAACTACGGACGGCTCCTTGAGCACAACGCCTTTTCCTTTCACATATACAAGGACACTCGCTGTCCCCAGGTCAATTCCAATATCTACTACCGCCATGAACTAAACCCCTTTCGCAAATCCTCTATATTCGCTCCTCTTTGGTCTATTATACTTCCTCTTTCGCATGTCAGAACTCATAAACCTCTGGTTCTACGCATACATTTGTTATTATAATCAATCTTCCTGGAAATGGAAAGAGTTTTTTCCCAGAATCTGTAACTTTCATTATTTCTTAAGGAATGGGGCGAGATAGCGTCCTGTGTAGGATTCCGGACATTCGACGATCTCTTCCGGAGTTCCTTTTGCAATCACAGTTCCGCCCTTGTCTCCTCCTTCCGGCCCCATATCAATAATATAATCTGCTGTTTTGATCACATCCAGATTGTGTTCAATGACAATGACTGTATTTCCATCAGCCGCAAGTCTTCTGAGAATCTCGGTCAGCTTATGGACATCTGCAAAATGAAGTCCTGTTGTAGGCTCGTCCAGAATATAAACGGTCTTTCCGGTACTTCGTTTACTCAGCTCGGCAGCAAGCTTGATCCGCTGTGCTTCCCCTCCGGAAAGGGTGGTAGACGGCTGGCCCAGACGGATATAGGAAAGTCCCACGTCGTAGAGCGTCTCCATCTTTCTGCGGATACTCGGCACATTTTCAAAGAAGGTCAGCGCTTCTTCCACTGTCATATCCAGCACGTCGTAAATGCTCTTTCCTTTATATTTCACTTCCAATGTTTCCCGGTTATAACGCTTTCCGTGACAGACTTCACACGGTACATAGACATCCGGCAGGAAATGCATCTCAATCTTCAGGATTCCATCCCCGCTGCACGCCTCACAGCGTCCTCCTTTTACATTGAAACTGAACCGGCCCTTCTTGTAGCCTCTCGCCTTTGCATCCGGCGTTGCCGCAAACAGGTCACGGATCAGGTCAAACACTCCTGTATACGTGGCCGGATTGGACCGCGGCGTACGCCCGATCGGAGACTGGTCGATATTAATGACTTTGTCAAGCTTCTCCAGCCCCAGAATCTCTTTATGCTTTCCAGGGATCGTTCTTGCATGATTGAGCACTTTTGCAAGCTTTTTGTACAGGATTTCATTGATCAGAGAACTTTTTCCCGAACCGGAAACTCCTGTTACACAGGTCATAACGCCAAGTGGAATCTCTACATTGACATTTTTCAGGTTGTTTTCTTTTGCCCCGACAATTTTCAGATATCCGGACGGAACCGCCCGTTTCTCCGGAACAGGGATACGGATTCTTCCGCTCAGGTAATCTCCGGTGACAGAACCCGGCGTATTCATAATCTCTTCCGCTGTACCTGCAGCAACTACCTCGCCTCCGTGCTCCCCGGCTCCCGGCCCGATATCCACGATGTAATCTGCAGCAAGCATGGTATCTTCATCGTGCTCTACCACAATCAACGTATTTCCAAGATCACGAAGATGTTTGAGCGTACTGAGCAGCTTGTCATTATCTCTCTGATGGAGTCCGATACTTGGCTCATCCAGAATGTAGGCGACTCCGACAAGTCCGGATCCAATCTGTGTTGCAAGCCGGATTCTCTGTGCCTCTCCTCCGGACAGCGTTCCGGTTGCTCTGGCAAGCGTCAGATAATCTAGTCCTACATCCATCAAAAATCCTGTTCTGGACTTGATCTCTTTTAAAATCTGGCCTCCGATCATTTCCTGAACCGGTGTAAGTTCCAGATTCTCGAGAAATTTCTGGAGATTTTCAATCGACATTGCGGTAACTTCGTAAATATTTTTGTCGCCTACCGTCACTGCCAGCGCCTCTTTCTTCAGTCTCTGTCCCTTACATGCATGGCACGGGGTAATTCTCATAAAAGTTTCGTATTCGGCCTTCATCGCCTCCGATCCGGTCTCCCGGTATTTTCTTTCCACACTCTTTATGAGTCCGTCAAAAGCCACGTCATAGACACCTTCTCCCCTCTGTCCTCTGTAACGGACTTTTACCGACTTTCCGTTGGTTCCGTAAAGCAGAATGTCCTGAATTTTTTTCGGATACTCTTCAAACGGGGTATCCAGATCAAAATCATAGGCTTCTCCGAGAGCACGCAGGATGGCATTGGTAAAACTGGACGGATCCATGCAGGACTGCCATCCAAGCACTGCAATCGCGCCCTGATTGATACTCAGTCCTTTATCCGGAATCATCAGGTCTGCATCAAACTCCATCTTATATCCAAGTCCAAAACATTCCGGGCAGGCGCCGAACGGATTGTTGAACGAAAAACTTCTTGGTTCAATTTCATCAATGCTGATGCCGCAGTCCGGACAGGAAAAGCTCTGGCTGAAGTTGATCGGCTCGCCTCCGATCACGTCGACTGTCATCAGTCCTTCCGCCAGATTCAGCACGGTCTCAATGGAATCGGTCAGACGCTTTTCGATTCCCGGCTTTACCACAAGCCGGTCTACAACGATCTCAATATAGTGTTTAATATTTTTTTCCAGACTGATCTCTTCTGTCAGCTCGTACATATTTCCATCGATACGTACCCGGACATACCCGCTTTTTTTCGCTTTATCCAGAAGCTTGGCATGAGTTCCCTTTCTGCCTCTTACCACCGGTGCAAGAAGCTGGATTTTGGTACGCTCCGGCAGGCTCATGATCTGATCCGTCATCTGATCCACCGTCTGCTTTTTGATTTCCTTTCCGCAGTTCGGACAGTGCGGAATTCCAATCCTCGCATAGAGGAGACGGAAATAATCATAGATCTCCGTAACGGTTCCTACTGTTGATCTTGGATTCCGGTTGGTCGACTTCTGGTCAATGGAAATCGCAGGGGAAAGTCCCTCGATGCTCTCTACATTCGGCTTTTCCATCTGCCCCAGAAACTGTCTCGCATAGGAAGACAATGACTCCATATATCGTCTCTGCCCCTCTGCATAAATCGTATCAAAGGCAAGAGATGACTTTCCGGAACCACTCAATCCCGTCAGTACGACAAGTTCATTTCTCGGTATGTCCAGATCAATATTTTTCAGATTGTGTTCATTTGCTCCGCGTATACGGATATACTGTTTGTTGTCCATCTTTTTTCCCTTCTTATTACCCATCTATCTCCTGCAGATGCTTTTTGATTTCAATCATCTTGTCACGCAGCTCTGCCGCAGTCTCGAAATCCAGATCGGCTGCTGCCTTTTTCATCTGCTTGTTCAAGTCTTTTACAAGTTTTTCCAGTTCTTCCCTGCTCATGGATTCTGGATCTTTTTCCAGCATCTTCTCCTGTTTTGCCACCTTCTTGGAAATACTGATCAGATCGCGGACTGCCTTTTGAATCGTCTTCGGCGTGATGCCGTGTTCCTCATTATACTGCATCTGAATCTCCCGGCGCCGTCTCGTCTCGTCAATAGCAGCTTTCATGGAATCCGTCACAGTGTCCGCATACATGATGACATGACCTTCTGCATTTCGTGCGGCACGTCCGATCGTCTGAATCAGCGAAGTCTCCGAACGCAGGAATCCTTCCTTGTCCGCATCCAGAATCGCCACCAGTGTAATCTCAGGTATATCAAGACCTTCCCTCAACAGGTTGATTCCCACAAGCACGTCAAATACATCCAGACGCATGTCACGGATAATCTCTGTCCGTTCCAGCGTATCAATATCAGAATGAAGATACCGTACCCGGATTCCCAATTCCCGCATATAATCCGTCAGATCTTCTGCCATCCGCTTGGTCAGTGTTGTGATCAGAATCTTGTTTTTCCTGGCCACTTCTTTGTTGACTTCACCGATAAGGTCGTCAATCTGGCCCTCCACAGGACGCACTTCCACTTCCGGATCCAGAAGTCCCGTCGGGCGGATCACCTGCTCTGCCCGCAGAAGCTCATGCTCTTCCTCGTAGGTGCCCGGCGTCGCTGACACAAACATCACCTGGCTGATCTTGCTTTCAAATTCTTCAAAGTTAAGCGGACGGTTGTCCTTTGCTGACGGCAGACGGAATCCATAATCCACAAGCGTCGTCTTTCTGGACTGGTCTCCATGATACATTCCGCCAATCTGCGGAATCGTCTTGTGAGACTCGTCGATAATCATCAGGAAATCATCCGGGAAATAATCCAGAAGAGTATGCGGCGGTTCGCCCTCTTTCAGACCTGTCAGATGTCTGGAATAGTTCTCAATACCGGAGCAGAATCCAGTTTCCCGCAGCATCTCAATGTCAAAATTTGTCCGCTCCGAGATCCGCTGCGCCTCTAAAAGCTTGTCTTCACTTTTGAAAAAGCGGATCTGCTGTTCCAGCTCCTCCTCAATCTGCCCGAGCGCCCGGTCCATGTTTTCCTTTGATACCACGTAGTGGGACGCCGGGAAAATCGCGATGTGATTCAGCTCATTTTTAATCTCTCCGGTCAGAGAATCCACTTCTGTGATCCGGTCGATCTCATCGCCAAAAAACTCTATCCGGATAATATTTTCTCCAGATCCCGCCGGAAATACTTCCAGCACATCGCCGTGTACCCGGAAAGTTCCCCGCTTAAAGTCAATATCATTTCTGTCATACTGAATATCAATCAGTTTCCCGATCACTTCATCCCGGTCCTTAATCATACCCGGCCGCAGGGAAATCACCATGTTCTGATAATCGATCGGGCTACCAAGTCCATAAATACAGGAAACACTCGCTACAATAATAACGTCCTTTCTCTCAGACAACGCCGCAGTGGCCGAATGCCGCAGCTTGTCGATCTCATCATTGATCGCAGAATCCTTGGCAATGTAGGTGTCTGAGGACGGAACGTATGCCTCCGGCTGGTAGTAATCGTAATAGGAGACAAAGTACTCTACGGCGTTATGAGGAAAGAATTCCTTGAATTCACCGTAGAGCTGCGCGGCAAGTGTCTTATTGTGGGCGATAATAATCGTTGGTTTATTTAACTGCTGGATGACGTTTGCCATCGTAAATGTTTTTCCGGAACCGGTGACACCAAGAAGGGTCTCACACTGGTTTCCCTCCTTGAAACCTTGAACCAGCTGCTCGATCGCCTGAGGCTGGTCACCGGTTGGCTTGTATTCTGATACTAATTCAAAATGGTCCATAGCAAAACCTCTCCTTTGTGACTTTTGATATGTTCTATATCAGCCACCCTCAAAAAATTCATTCGTAACAAAAATGTCAAAATAATAGCCTTATAGGACTCCATTACAACTTTTTGGAAGAAAAGAAAAGGGACAAACGTTCAATTTTCCTTCATGCTGTTTCGATTGTTAATAAATCATAAGGTCTTTATCTATTCTTAGATTTATCTTTAATAATAGTCTCCAACTATTCCATTTATAAAAACTCATACTTTTCTCCCATCGCTACCTCAAAATTTACAATTCATACCTTGCAATCTGCTTATTAACAATCCAATAATAATTTGTTTACCTTTTTATTAAGTTCTTCTTCAATTTCGCCCAATCTTTTTTCGTCTCCGACCATCAAATGGGCATTTTTAGCCAACTCAGCAATTTCATTATGCAATAAATTTTCATCACAATATTTTGGTATGTTTATTCTTTCTAATATATGTCCTGATATAAACCACGCAACATAAGCATTTACAAATTCAGAAACAATATCTGAGTTTAAAATACCCGTCAAATAATATGCTTCTGTTTCATTTTCTAACGGAACCATTACCAGGTTATGATCTGGTACGAGCATACGCTCATTTTCATTGGAAATAGTTACTGCAGCAACACCTTTTGCCAATGCTTTCCAAATAACCTTATAGGGAGAAAATGTATATTTACCAATATTATACAGAGAATACTCCGGAGCATGTTTATTCTGTTTTAAAATTAATTTCTTATATGTAGCCCTTTCCTTCAAAATCGGAAGGAAACCATGATTCTCCATGAAAAAATAATCATATACATTCGGGCATGTTATTATCAATTCATCTTTTTCAATAACTTTTCCATCATTAGTGTAAGGCAATATTATTGAATATTCTGAGTTATATTTCCATTTTTTCACATCTTTCCCTCTTAACAATGGATAAATATAATCATTCTCTAATGGAAAGTTAGAAACATAAGTGATTCTTTTTCGACTATTTTCTGGTGAATTGTCAACAAGTACTAAATTAGATTTTATCTTTTTCTTCTCTTTTACCCAAAAAATTGCATTGGCACTTGTATCTACACCCTTTCTAGCACGATAAAAGGGATTTGCTTCTTTACTTATTATTCTATCAAAAATCCTTTTTTGTTCCTTTGTTGCGATCATCCATGGCGAATTATATTCATTAATTGGTGTAGCATATAACTCCTTACATTTTATTAGTTTTTTTAACACTTTTTCTTTATTCTCATTGGAATCAATCACTTTTTTATTGCATTTATACCACTTTTTATACACAATAGGATATCTATTTTCTTCATTCTTCTGCAGAATAATGGTTGCTGTCTTATTGCTTACTTCTAAATCTTTAAATGGTTCGATTTCTACAAAATCATTTACGGATTTAACGCTTACTGGAATTTTTTCTTTTATGGTAAATTTTCTAAAACCATCGCCGCCACCAGATGATTGTAATAAATTTTGATTTATTACAAAAGCTAATTTTCCTCCATCTTTCAAAAAGTTATCCATTATAACATATGTCATAAGCACTGATATATCATCGTGAGCACTACCCAATTGTGCTTTTAGACCTTTATGATCAAAAACACAGTAATCATACCAATATTTCTGTATTGAATCTCGATAGTTTTCAGGAAGATTCTGCCAATCTATCCATGGAGGATTTCCAATTATATAATCGACTTTCCTTTGGAATACTGGTGCAAATGCATTTTTAATAACATTAGCCCAAATGCCATCTATTTTTTTTTCATTCAGTTCTTCCATTTTTATATAAAAATCTCTAAGTATTTGATACTCTTTTGGCGACAAACTTTGAATTAACTCTGGTAATTGTTTCATTAATTGTTTTTCAAAAACATTCAAACTACTATTTCTATGAATCAAATCATTCACAATGTCAAGCACATTATTTATCTCTTTCATATCAACAAGTTTTTTAGGAAGAATAAATGTTTCTGCTTTAGTTGGAATAATGTAGCAATCTTTATTTTCTTCGTATCCTTCTAAAACAGTTAACATAGCATCGCATAAATATATAGGAATTTCTATTGGCTCCTCACATTCTGACAGAACGTCTCCCAATGCAATTATATAATTAGCACGTGCACATATGACAGCCAAAGGATTCAAATCATATCCACAAACACTATTGGTAATTATTTTTAAAAGTTTTTCTGAAGTTATACTCGAACTATAACAATTAATTATCTTTTTTATAAGCATTACTAGAAACGTACCGGAACCACATGTTGGATCCAAAAATAAAGTATCTTCTTTTATCTGCGGATGTAAATCTTCAATTAAAAACTCAGCTAACCAATCTGGAGTATAAAATTCGCCCAACGCTCTTCGCATTGCAGCTGGTAACAATTCGTAGTATAAATTTTTCAATAAATCTTTTGCAATATCGCGTTCTAAAACAATTATTGAGTAATCATACTTTTCGAATGTTTCTATTAAGTTCTGTAAGAGTTCTCCTATTTCATCATCCCACAAATATAAGTACCAGCTGAAAAAATCTCCTTCCAAAAAATTTGAAATACCGAGTCTCCGAAATACGCCTCCCTCTTCAATATCTTTAAAATCATTTCTTAACTTTTCAAAATTTTCTGTATGAAAATGAAACTTTTCGATCAAAGCATTATCCTTTAAATACGTTAAAATATTCAAAGACAAAACTTTGATCAGTAACGAAAAATATGTCTGAATAGCAAAAATCAAATGAGGGTAATTTATTATTTCAGTTTGCAATGAATATAGTTCTTTTAATCCTTTTATTTTCAGATCTCTTGTTTCAAAACTATATCCACATACTTCGCGATAAAGCATCTGCCACTGCTCAAATAGTATTTTAGTTTTATTTATCTTTTGATTGCTTTCTAATTTATTATAGAATGTAGATATAATTCGTTTTGATTGTATACTAGAGGGTCCAAAATCCTTTATTAAATTTTCTACCACTAAAGCCTTTCCACTAGAATTTACTGACAACAGTCTCATCAGAAACAATTCATGTGAATTAACACTCATTTCTTGTGGTGTACTGATGTTCCAACTATCCCCCTGTTTCTTAACATATATAACATAATATCCATCAAAAACTACCCCCATTACTTTATTAACAGGAATACTTGTTTTCTGATAAAATCCTTCAATCTGTCTTTGAACTTGTTTTACAAATTCCATATTACTTGTTGTATTTGAGGCCGAAATCCTTGTTGGGTATTTGTACTCAATAATAAAATTACCATATAAAGAATCTATTCTCCCTTTAAATACTGTAAATTCATTTTCGATATTTATATTTTCTTTAATTTTCAATTGTTTAAATAAGTTGTCTAATATAATTGCATAATTCTGCCGAAAATTTTCTTCTTTATTTTCATTTCCGCTTCTTGCTTCTACTAATTTTTCAAATAATTCTTCTTTGTGATTATGAATATAGAATCTAATCTCTGAGTTAATCATTTGGAAATCCCCTTTTAAATTTCTTTTTTGAATAATTTAGCATATTTGTTCATCTTGCGGTTTAATTTTATACTCGTTAATTACATACTTATCAAATATTGCATCATACAAGAAACCCAATTACTCTACAGAAAGCCATACTATATCATTTACAAAAATATCCTCATGTTTTGTCAAACCTTCATCTGTAGTATACATTAATAAATTCGATTCTTGCATCCAATCTTGCCTCTTTGTCTATCTTGTATTTTTTTCAATTTCATCACGAATTTTCTGCCAAAAGTCACAAAATCATTTTGTCCGCTTGGTATCATCCAGCTCGTTTCGTCCTGTTCTATCCACAAAATCCGGACGAAACAGCACGAAAAATCACTAAATATACCTCATTTTCCGGCCCCGACACACTAAGAGACAAAGTACTCTACGGCGTTATGAGGAAAGAATTCCTTGAATTCACCGTAGAGCTGCGCGGCAAGTGTCTTATTGTGGGCGATAATAATCGTC